>CANIMM010000041.1 GCA_947468255.1 Chitinophagaceae bacterium
AGGATAGGCTTACCTTCGTGGTTGAGAATGAACTCACCAGGCGTAAAACCCGTGGCCGCTTTAAAGGCAATATAAAAACTGGAGCGAGAGCTAAATCCTGATTTAAAAGAAACCCCTTCCATTGATAACTGTGAGCCCTCCCCTTTAAGAAGAATCTCTTTAGCATAGTCAATCCGTAAGCTGGTTCTGAAATCTGTAAATTTTAATTTTAAAATATTGTTGAAGCAATATAATATATGGTGTTGGGGTGCTTTTAATGTGTTGGAGAGACTTGTAATAGAAAAGTTGGTATCGAGATAGGGCTTTTCATTTTCCATATAACTTTTAATAAGCATAGCCAACTCAATAAAAGGCTCTTCCTTCTCTGAATCTTTTACTATATCCTCTTTTACTGAACTGGACTTCCTATTATCGGGCAATGCTTTTTTAAGCAGAGCATCTGGCTGCTGGAATATCGGAATGCCATATAAAATCTGGGGAAAAAGGAGCAGGCTTCCAACCAGGGTAAAAAAAGCGATTCCGGTAATATAATGCATGGTTATATTTATCGAGCTTATTCCTATTGCACTCGTTTGGGAAAAAAGTTTAGAATATATTAACATGAAATTTGCTGTAATAATCAAAACCGTAGTCAACAGCAGCACCAACCATCGATAAGTGATTAGATATTGCTTAAAAAGAATGCTTGAATTTTTTAATTTGTTTGGATTGTAGCTCCAAAGAATTTTGAATGCGTATATCACATAGGCAAGCAGAAAAAGAGGACGTGCAATAAAAGCTAGTTTTGCTGAATAAAATAAGTTGAACGACAGGTTTTTCATTACACCCAAATTAGTAATGATCTCTTCCGCCATTTGGATTTTATATGAAAAAGAAATTAAATAGTAGGGGAATATATTAACTAAATGAATAATAGCTGGAATAAAATGCCATCCATCTTTCCATCTCAAGCCTTGCCGATCGGATAGGGTGCCATTTACATAGAAATAAAGCAGCGGTCCCAGCAGCAGCCATAATGGTGAGAAATGATAATAGAAAATGGCCAGCCAAAACGAAGATTTTCCATAAAGGGAAAAATAGTGCGTAATGCTGTAGGTAGAAAGGATGATGAAAAACAATGAAAGAAAAAGCGCATTCTTATTGGACTTCCAATTGTAAAATGCCAGTATGGCCGATAGTACAATAGTTAAAATGGAAATGTATAGTAGCATTGTGATTGGTAAAATTGGATTCTATTAGTACACAATTTACTTAAAAAAATTTAAAAACTTGTCCGATTTTTGGATTATTGTACAATAAAATTAGTTGTTTTACAGGCAATATCTGTTTCGATTCGTAGATTGCGCCCCTTATTCAAATTGGTATCGAGTTCTGTATTAAAATACGCTGTATTTATCTGTTAATAGAATTGGTTCCAATTTTAAAAAAGAACTACTATTGATAGATTTTTTTTCAATTACTGGTCGAATCCTTTCATCTTTCTAACTTTTGGCATCTAAATTTTAACAATATTATAAACTATTGAAAATAAGGGGAAAGGCCCCTGAAGGCAGGATTCTGCCAAATTAAATCAGCTACCCAATATTTATATTAAAAACTCCTTTTATATGTTACAAAAAGTATTCGCAATAAACCAGTCGGTTAAAAAAGGCCTACACATTCAAAAAACAGCTGATTCAAGCCCAAAGGGATTAAAAATTTCTTTGGTGACAGCCGTTTTTTTATTGTGCCTCTCATTTATTCTTCCTAGTAACAAGGCGATTGGTCAAAATGTAAGTTTGTCATTTACCAAAGGCTATTTAGGAACACAGCAGTCTGCTGTACAAAATACAACCAGTATTAAAAATTTCTCCACCCTTGGAATAGCACGTTTAAGTTTTAGCCAAGCTTATTCTGGTACATTCGGAGGCACTCAAGGGAATGATTTGGCAGGCATTATTACCCTATATTTAAATTCAGGAAGGGTAATCTCTTTGAATGGAGCATTGAACTGGAGGGAAACTTCTGCTGGTAATACTGTTGAGGTTTTTGGATTAATTTTTAATGCAGGCCAAAATGCCAGTATCACTTATGGTGCTAATCAAACTTACAATATTGTTGGTGGAAATACAAATGGGACAAGTACTAGTCTGGGTTTAGCTGCTTATGCATGTTCATTTGTTTTCACGGATGGGGAGAACAGATCAGGAAATGCAGCAACCACTAATATTATTGCTAATATAAACGCTGAGCTTGCAAATTCGCCCCAACCCTCAGCAATATCTTTATCAAGTCCAAGTGTCATAGAAGGACAAAACCTTGTTTATAATGTTACTTTGTCAACTCCAACATCTGCTGGAAAACCTCAAGTTTATACTTTTAGTACTTCCGGCAGCGCTTCAAAAGGGAATGATTACAACGCCACCTTCACTTTTTCTAATGGGGTAGTTAATAACGGAGATGGGACAATTACCGTTCCGGGTAGTGTTAGTAGTTTTACTGTTACTATTAACACCATAGATGATAATGTAATTGAATCGATTGAAAATATCTTATTAGCTATTGGTAGTAAGTCTGCAATTGGTTCAATCGCGGATAATGATGCTGCCTCTATAGGACAGTGTGATCCCAATAGTCTATATGATAATATTATAAGTGGGTATCATCAGTCTATCGCTATGAAAAGTGATGGCAGTTTTTCAGTTTGGGGTAACTTAATGGCAAATAATGGATCTAGCAATATATTAGTTCCTCAAAATTTCAATGTTACTAACTATGCAAACTTAGTTGGAACCCCTTTGAAATCAGCAATCGCTGGTAAAGCAGGCAGTACTGCTTCTCAAGCTGTATTGTTAACGACGGACGGATTATTTGCATGGGGAGGTGAGGGAAATATATTTCATACTAGCCTAACAACATCTTCCACTTTTGCAAAAATTGTAACTCCTACTGGGGGTGATGCGAATACTAAACTGCCAACAGGTGTTTCACCGGGTGCCGTTAGAATGATGGTTGCTTTTTTTGAAACATTGGTTTTGGTTACTAACTCAGGCAATGTTTGGGTGCTAACACAAACTAACGGGGAACTAAGAGGTATTGGCACTGCTTCTTCAGCAACTACTAGCTGGACAAAAGTAAAAATTGATGGGTCTACTGATTTGAATAATGTAATTTCAGTTAGAGGGATGGTTGATGATTTAGCATATAATGGGTTAATGGCTTTGACTGCAGATGGTAAAGCATATGTTTGGGGTAAGACTGTTTATTTAGGTGATGGAGCTGCTGCCGTTTCGAAATCTTATGCAACGCTAATGATTTTGCCTACTGAATTCTCGATTAACAATTTACCTAAGATGATTGCAGTTACAGGAGGCAATAAAACTGCACCAACTACCTGTAATAATACTTTTTACATACTTTCAAATGGAGGTAATTTATATGCTTTAGGAGATAATCAAAAAAGGCAGTGTGGCGACTTTACAACTACAGAACGAAAAACATGGGTTCAGGTTAAAATGAATTCAACAACTGTTTTTTCTAATGTTAATTTTATCTCTGCAATGGAAAGTGACCCTTCCGATCCTGCAGTCGTAGCTATTACAAAATCGGGGGGTTTATATACTTGGGGTTTTAATCCCAAGAACATGATTGGGAGACCAACAGTAGATATATCCTATGACCCTGGTATTCCTTCTGGATTCTTATCGGGAACTGATAAAGCCATTTCTGCAGAAATGGGTGGACATACTTTAGTATATATTAAAGAAGGTAGTTCCCAATTTTGTTATGTTGGGCATAGAATTAATGGTTCAATGGGTGATAATACCACTACAGATTTTACGGAAGCATCATTTAACTGTTCAAGCACTCCAAGTTTATCAATTTGCGGTTCTGTTCCAGTAGCTGCTTCTACAATCACCTCTGTGATTAATGCTAATCCAACCAGTATAGCAGCAAATGGAACAGCTACTTCTACTATAACTGTTCGTTTAAAACAGGCGAATGGCACAAATTTAACTTCTACAGGAGGTACGATTGTTATTTCAACTGATAAAGGATCTATAAATGCTGTTACTGATAATAATGATGGTACTTATGCGGCTACTCTTACTAGCTCTGCTATTATTGAGATGGCAACATTGTCTTATACTTTAAATGGAGCTGCTGGTACTAATACAGCATCTGTTAATTTTATAAATGCCACAAATCCAATAATTACTACCACCGGATCATTGAGCGCATTCGCAACATGCGCGGGGACGGCATCAGCTGCTCAAAGTTTTACAATTAGTGCTAATAATCTAACTGCAAATATAACCATTGCAGCACCAACAGGATTTGAAGTTTCAACCTCATCCGGCAGTGGCTTTTTATCATCGATAACGATAAATCAATCCGGAGGTTCTGTTTCAAGCACAACAGTATATGCTAGATTATCAGCATCTGCTACTGGTACTCCATCCGGAAATATAACCTGTACTTCAACAGGAGCAACCACACAAAATATTAGTGCGTCGGGGACAGCAAATGCAGCAACTAGTATAGCAACTCATCCGGTTAATAGAACAGTGGCAGAAACAAACAATACAACATTCAGCGTATCTGTATCCGGCGTTGGCTTAAGTTATCAATGGTATAGCAATACAATAAACAGTAATAGTGGCGGAACGCTAATCGGCTCAGCGACATCCAGCAGTTATACCCTAAGTCAATCTGTAGCGGGAACGTATTATTATTATGTAATTGTAACGGGTACCTGTTCAAGTGCCACAAGTAATGCTGCCAGTTTAACAGTAATTTCAGCAAGTTCACCTAATATATTAGTAAGTAGCGGTACATTAACACCATTTACGGCCTGCGCAGGCACTGCGTCGGCTGAACAAAGTTTTACTGTGGGGGGGAGCAATCTAACTGCAGGTATCAATATTGCAGCACCAACAGATTATGAAATAACCACCACCAGCGGATCCAATTATAATAGTTCCATTACATTGGCACTATCAAGCGGAACTGTTATTAGTACAACTACAATTTATATTCGGTTAAAGAGTAATGCCAGTGATTTAGCCAGCGGCGATGTAGCATGTACATCAACGGGAGCAGCACAACAGGATATTGCAACAGGATCCGCTACAGTGAATGCATTACCCACCATTACCTTGGGCACTGTAAACAATATCATTACAAGCGCTACTAGTTTTGATTTGCCATACACAGCAACCACAGGAAGCCCCGATCAATATTCCATAGCTACAGCACCAACTGCAATGGCTGGTTTCAGTGCAGTCAACAATGCAACATTGGGATCAAGTCCGATAAGTATTATAGTGCCTGCTAGCTCGGTGAATACGTATAATTTCAATATTACGCTAAACAATACTACCACAGGATGTGTGTCAAGCGCCACACCATTTACCGTTCAGGTGGTAAAAGCCAATTCCACCATTACGGTTACCGGTCTAACAAGTTTTACTTACAATGGCTCAGCGCAAGGTCCTTCCACGAATACCAATACCGGTTCCACCGGTTCGGTAACGTACAGCTATAGCGGTGTAAGTCCAACGGTTTATACAGCGAGTGCAACTGCGCCAACTGCAGCAGGCACATACCAAGTAATTGCTACGCTAGCAAGTGATGCCAATTATGATGGCGCAATTTCAGTGGCTTATGCCTTTGAAATAGTAAAAGCCAATTCTACCATTGTGGTAACAGGTCTTACGAGTTTTAATTACAATGGCTCAGCTCAAGGTCCTTCCACGAATACCAAAACCGGCTCTACCGGTGCGGTAACGTACAGTTATAGCGGTGTGAGTCCAACGGTTTATACAGCGAGTTCAACGGCGCCTGCTTCAGAAGGAACCTATCAGTTGATTGCATCGTTGGCGGAAGATGCGAATTACAATAGCGCTGTTTCTGCACCTTATGCATTTAATATTATCAATAATATTTCTACCATCACAGTTACAGGATTGACCAGCTTTACCTACAATGGTTCAGCTCAGGGTCCTTCTACGAATACCAAAACTGGCTCCACCGGTGCGGTAACGTATAGCTATAGCGGTTTGAGTCCAACAGTGTATACGGCTACTTCAACTGCGCCCACTTCAGTTGGCACTTATCAAGTAATCGCTATGCTGGCAAGCGACGCCAATTATCCGGCTGCAAGTTCGGTAGCCTATGCCTTTACAATTATTCCTGCACCCTCCACCATTGTGGTTACCGGGGCAACCAGTTTCTCTTACAATGGCAATTCACAAGGGCCATCTACCAGCACAAAAACTGGTTCTACAGGAGCAGTTACTTACACATACCAAGGAACCGGCACCACATTGTACGGGCCGAGCACAGTAGCTCCCACCAATGCCGGTGCTTATGAGTTGGTGGCTAACTTAGCAGCCGATGCCAATTTTAACGGCACCAGTTCTGCAGCTTACGCATTTACAATTCAAAAAATAAATCCTACCGTGGTATTAGCCGATATCGTAAAGATAATGGGCGACCCTTCCTTTACGATTACTGCCACCAGCAATAGCAATGGTGCCATTGTTTATTCAATGGGAACTGCTGCAGTTGCAACGATTACAGGAAATACAGTTTCACTTGTAGGATTGGGCATTTCTACCATCACAGTTACACAGGCTGAAAGCATCAATTATAATGCAGGCAGCACCACGGCTACTTTGACAGTTACCCCCTCGGCGCCCGTCACCAACAACGGAACCTATGTGTTGGGTTCCTCGGGAAATCCATCCAACACCAATTTATTGATTACCCCCGTCGCTGGAGCAACAATCAATTTTTATCCTGCCGCCACCGGGGGAAGTCCAAGTAATAACCAAGCGCTTCCAAGCACAGTAGGCGTCTATACTTTTTATGTAAGCCAAACCATCAATGGTATTGAGGGACCAAGGGTGGCATATGTAGTAACTATTTTACCAGAAATAAAAACAAGAAATGCTAGCTATATTATCGGCGGATCTAAAAATCCTACCAATATCAGCAGCCTAGTTAGCTTTATCACCAGCGGAAGCAAGCCGCAATGGTGCGATGTAGCGGGTAACAACTGTAGCAATATTGCTCCAGCATTGCCCACCACTGCGGGTGTAACTATCTGGTGTGTAAAAGCAATTGACACCATTAGCGGATTAGCCAGCGCTCCTTGTATCTATGATACGGTTAAAATGCTAACAACGGCTTCGGTTATGGCCATCACAAAACTAGCGTCCAAGCCATTGCTTAATCCGGATGGAACCTTTACCCTGCAATATAAATTCACCGTAAGCAATCTAAGTTCGGAATTGCTCGATAGTTTGCAGATTACCGATGATTTACGTTCGGTTTTTGTAAGTCCGGTCACTTATGAGATCATCAGCCTAACAGCGGGCGCTAAACTTACTGCCAATTCATCTTACAATGGAAGTAGCCAAATTAATCTGCTGGGATATCCAAGCAAGTTATTGGGATTGCAGTCTGATACGGTTCTACTAGTAGTGAAAATTTCACCGAAAGGATATTCCGGTTCCATTAATAACACTGCATTGATAAGTGGAGTATCTCCAATATCGGGCAGGGTTGGGCCGGTATTATCCAATGACCCTACCAATTACAATAACTCGGGTAGCAGTAAGCCAACCCTTACCATTTTACCGTTATTGGACATCATTATACCATCCGGTTTTTCACCCAACAATGATGGGATCAATGACAATTTTGCCATTATTCATCCCTACAATAGCAGTGTAAGTTTAGAAGTATTCAATCGCTGGGGAAATATCGTTTACAAGAATGGAAATTATAATAATGAATGGTATGGAAAGGGAGTAGGTAATTTCTTGGGACAGGATCTTCCTGCCGGCACTTACTACTATGTTGTAAATGCTACCGACAAGAGCAATAACCAGGTAAGCAATTTCGTAGGCTACTTAACCCTAAAACGCTAATGCTACCCCAGGGGTAAAATAAATATCGATATGAAAAAGAATGTAACAATATTAGTAGGACTAAGCCTATTTTTTTTGCTTCACTATAATAAGGTGAATGCACAAACGGAACCGATGTATTCGCAATACATGTTCAACATGGTTAATATTAACCCTGCCTATGCAGGTAGCAGGTCGGTACCAAGCCTTACCACTTTATTTCGCAAGCAGTGGGTAGGAATTCCGGGAGCACCCCAAACTACTTCTTTGTCGCTCGATATGCCACTGAACGATGATAAGGTGGGGCTTGGCATTCAGATCTTAGACGATCGGCTGGGCGTAGAAAGGACCACCGGTGCACAGCTAAACTATGCATATCGGGTTCACATCAGTGAAAAGGGGGTATTGGCTATGGGTATTCGTGCAGGCTTATTAAATTACCGCGCCAACTATTCGGAAGTGTCTACCCTTACAGAAAATGACCCCGCATTTTACCAAAATGTAAGCGGCTTATTACCCACTGCAGGAGCGGGAGTATATTATATGACGGATAAATTTTACGCAGGATTGTCGGTCCCTTCTTTGTTGCAGACCAAATTGATTGACCAGCAGCATACCAGTGTATCTTCCAAAGTAAGCAACCTACATTTCTTTGCCACCATGGGATATGTGTTGACACTGAGTGAAGACATTAAGCTGAAGCCTTCTGTACTGGTGAAATCAGTAAGTGGTGCGCCAATACAATTGGATTTTAACAGCAATATATGGCTGCAAGACAAGATTTCATTTGGCCTTTCGTATCGTACAGGCGATGCCGTGGTAGGAATGGTGGAATGGCAGCTGAATGACCAATTGAGATTTGGTTATGACTATGACCATACCATTTCAAATCTCAATCCATACAACCAGGGCACGCACGAAATTATGCTTCGGTATGAGTTTGGATCAGCAAGAACTTCTTATGTTTCACCCCGATATTTCTAATTCTATGCGCATCAAAAATACAGCAATCATAACAGCCCTTTTTGTACTTCAGGCTTTGGGCACCTGGGCACAACCTACCGACGACAAGTACGCGTTTCTCCGTAAATCTGGCGACAAGGAATATGGTGCTTTGCGTTACCGATTTGCCATACCCTATTATATGGCTTACCTGCAAAAGAATGCAACCAACAATGAGGTAAAAAGCCTGCTGGGAGATTGTTATTACAAAATGCGTCGCTACGACAGTGCCTTGCTGATTTATGGTACACTTGCTCCAAAGAGCACCGCAGTGCAAGAAAAATTAGCTGAGTTATATGCCTGGAATAAGGACTATGACGCTGCCAAAAAAACCTACCAGCAACTGATTGCCGAAAGCAAATCAGCGAGCAGAAAAAAATATTACCAAGAAAGGCTGAACGGCTTTGAAAAGGTAAGCGGTTTTTACAAGGATTCCCTTGATTGGGCATTGCAATACCTTTCCATCAACACCGCTGCGCAGGAGTTCAGTCCTTTACTCTTTGGTCAGGGCTTGATTTTTTCTTCTAATCGGAAAAATGGGAATATTCAGCCAGCAACTTATGGCTGGGACGGCCATGGTTTTGAGGAAGTTTTTTGGATAAAAAACAGGGGAGATCTTTTTGATATCAACCCACAATCGATTAAAACTGACGTGGAGCGCAACCTGACACTTACCATTGACAAAACACCGGCTACCAGCAATGACAATAATACCCTGGCACAAAAAATAGCATTATCCAAAATAGGCCCTGCTGCCAATGCCATACCGTTGTTTTCAGGCTTGCCAAAAGGTAGAGGACATAGTGGTCCAATCAGCATAAGCGATAATGGCAACACCATTTATTTTACCCGGAATAGGAATGAGAAGACCAAGGGTGTGTATTTACTCGAAATCTGTTCGGTAAAAAGAACAGCGCTTGGCTGGGGACTGCCAAAGGTTTTGTCGTTTAATGAAAAAAGGTCTTCCAGCTTCCACCCCGCCATTAATGAAGCCGGAACGGTATTGTACTTTGCCAGTGATCGCGAAGGCGGAATGGGTGGAGCGGATATTTATAAAGTTGAAAAAACAACCGACAGCACATGGTCTGCGGCAGAGAATATGGGGCCAAGGGTGAACACACAAGGTGATGAGGTATTTCCTACAGTCAATGGGAATGATTTGTTTTACAGCTCCAATGGTTGGGGCGGTTTGGGTGGCCTGGACCTTTTTAAAACAACGCAATTGCCCAAAGCAAATCCATCCAACCTTGGATATCCCGTCAACAGTAGTGCCGATGATTTTGGATACGTAAGCACTGCAGATGGAAGGGAAGGATATTTTAGTTCCAACCGCTTTGGCTCTGATGATTTGTTTGGGTATAAATACGAACAGTATACTAGGGAATTGATCGGAACCATTATGGATGCCGAAACTAGAAAGATTCAACCAGGCATTCAAATGAAATTGTATTTGATTGATGAGAGCGGCAATAAGTCATTGGTAGATAGTACCGAAAGCGATGCACTAGGGCATTACAAATTTAACATACGACCCAATGAAAAGTATGTTGTGGCCATTGATGGAAATGCTGAAATCAAGGCTGACATAAGCGGAGAAATAGTAACTTCCAGCAACCCGATCAATAAAGGTATTTGGGAAGTGCATGCTAACAAAGCAGAAATCACAAAGACGATTACTCCAACAGTGCCAACTGAAAAAAACGCGTTTGATGCTTTGAAAAATGGCAGCAAATTTTCTTTTGCCATTTATCATCCTTTTGCAAAAGCAGCATACAGGGAAGCAGATGAAAAGATAGTGAAGGAAGTCATTCAATTGTTAAAAGATCATGCTGACTATCAATTGCAAATTGTTTCGGCAACAGATTGCAAGGGAAGTCAGGAATATAATCAAGCATTGTCAGAACGCAGAGCCCGGTATGTTTTAAACCGTCTCCCAAAAGTGATTCAGGCTAAAGCCATCATGCGCTGGGTAAGCAAGAATGAGCCCAAGGAGCCTTGTGAGCAAGCCAATGGTTATGATGAGACAGCTCAGCAAATCAACCGATATACCTATTTGTTAGTCAGTGACAGATTGAATAAAGCTGGCAGCAAATAAGGAGGTGCAACAATAATTGGGGCAGCAGTCAATTGAAGCAGCTGTCCCATAATATGAAAATGCCAAGCCTAAATGATACCCTTCCTTCAAAATAACTCAACTCAATTCGCCCAAACTTAGGCGACCGGTTTTGCCATATCTAAAGGATTGTTTTACTGAAACGAATTCAATAATGCGCAATCTTATATTACAATAAATTCAATTTGATAGCCAAATGGATTCAGTTAATCAATTAATCCATTTGCCAAAATAGTATTTGCCCGCAAAATCCCTGTGCGCATTTTTACAATTCCTATTATCTTCTCCAGCAGCTCAAAATGCCCTTTTGAAAAAACGAATCACCGAAATCCATGCAGTGGCAGGAGCAACGGCGGCAATGCAAATGCAATTTTGGCAGCGAAGACTTTTATCGCTTCGTATAAACAAAAAAATAAATACAACTTCTAATTATATCGAATTGCCAATAACCTTGTATTAATTTCTAAAAAAAATACAGGTATCCTGCTTTCTTTGATGAAACAATCTAGTGATCTGTCTATGTTCGCCGCAGATTAAATGAATTCAATCCATCCGTCATTTTGTCTACGAATTTATTGATCTTCAAATTAGCTTACTATGTCCAATAAACTATTGTTTTTTTGTCTTTTTGCTTTGTTAGTGAGCAGTAAGACATTCGCTCAAAATGGAATTTTTTTCCAAGCGGTAGCTAGAGATAATTTTTCGAACCCTGCAAAGGATAGAATAATTTATGTTCAAACTACCATTTCCCAAACCACCGCTGAAGGTCCCAAGGTGCTGATCGAAAACTTTCAAACCAATACAGATGGTACGGGTGTTTTTAGCATTAGTATCGGCCAGGGGTCCAGAATTGGAGGCACTGCAGCCAGCTTAAACGCTATTGATTGGGCGAATGGGCCTTATTTTATCAATTTAAAGATATCCATCCGCCCCGTTGGTCCGGCTACGTCATGGGATTACAATAAAGAGTGGATCAACTTGGGAAGCACCCCTTTTGGAACAGTGCCTTATGCCTTGTATGCAGGAAAGGTAGCTGGAATAGAAAATAAGTTAAACATTTCGGATACAGCAAAAATGTTGGCGCCCTATGCGAACATGGCGCGGTCTTCTTTTGATTCCAGCTCATTGAGCAATCGGATTAATGCAAAGGCAAATACCATTGATGTTGCCAATAGCCTTAGTTTAAAAGCCAATGAATCGGATGTTACTGCACTATTGGCGAATAAGGAAAATGCAAGTAAAAAATCCCTGGCTACTGATTTAGGTGGGGTAGCTTCAAGTGATGTTTTATATCCAACCCAAAAAGCAGTTAAAACCTATGTAGATGCACAAGTTGCAACGGCTACCATTGCAGATGCCGATGCAAATACAAAGGGTAAAATTCAATTGGCGGGTGATTTAGCGGGAACAGCGGCTTTACCAACTGTACCTGGTTTAGCATTCAAAGCCAATGCAACGGATGTAACTGCAGCATTGACTTTAAAAGAAGATGCTACCAACAAATCTATTGTAACCACATTGGGCACGAGTGACATTTTATATCCAACCCAAAATGCAGTTAAAACATATGTAGATGCACAGGTTGCAGCGGCTACCATTGCAGATGCGGATGCAAATACAAAAGGTAAAATTAAATTAGCGGGAGATTTAGCTGGAACCGCTGCCTTGCCAACGGTACCTGGTTTAGCGTTAAAAGCCAATACAACGGATGTAACTGCAGCATTGACTTTAAAAGAAGATGCTACCAATAAATCTATTGTAACCACATTGGGCACGAGTGATGTTTTATTTCCAACCCAAAATGCAGTTAAAACTTATGTAGATGCAAAGGTTGCAACGGCTACCATCACAGATGCGGATGCAAACACCAAGGGAAAAATTCAATTAGCGGGTGATTTAGGAGGTACTGCATCCTTGCCAACTGTTCCGGGTTTAGCCTTAAAGGCAAATGCTACCGATGTAACAACCGCATTAGCGGCGAAAGCAAATTCATCCGATGTAAATACCGCTTTAGATTTAAAAGAAAATCTGCTGAATAAGAGCTTCGATGTTGCTACTGATGGTACATCCGATATCAAATACCCATCATCAAAGGCTGTTAAAACCTACGTTGTCGACGCTATTGCGGCAAATACGATATCTGTTACGGCACCTTTATCAAAATCGGGAAACACGATTGCTATTGGACAAGCAACTGGATCAGTGAATGGATATGTAAGTTCATCGGACTGGACCGCATTTAATAACAAAATTGATGCTACCCAAAAAGCGGCTAATAATGGAGTAGCTACTTTGGGCAATGATGGTAAAATCCCTTCTAATCAAATCCCTTCCGTTTCTTTTCAGAGTGCGAATGTGGTAACCAGTGAGGCAAATATGTTGGCTTTATCAGGAGCCGTAGTAGGAAGTATTGCAATTAGAACGGACGTAAATAAAAACTTTGTTTTAAGCGCATTGCCAGCAACAACATTGGTTAACTGGATTGAATTAGCAACACCCAATTCTGTAACTAGTGTAAATGGGTCTGCTGGTCCAAATGTCACTTTAACAAGTAATAATGTAGCGGAAGGGTCAACCAATCAATATTATACCGATGCAAGAACTAGAGGCGCCTTGAGTGCAACCACACCATTGGTATTGAATAATGGCACAGGTGCTTTTTCCATGCCTCAAGCAACCACTGGTGCGGATGGATTTTTAAGTGCCACTGATTGGAATACATTTAATAATAAGCAAAACACTTTAACGGCTGGCAATGATTACGTATCGCCAAATGCTGCTATTATTGGTGCTACAAAAACCAAAATCAGTTTTGATGCAAAGGGATTGGTCACTGCAGGTGTAGATGCAACTACTGCAGATATTGCACCCAGCACTGATCGCAATTATGTAACCGATGCGAAGCAAACGGTGATTACGAATACATCGGGAACCAATAGTGGTGATGAAACTTCCTCCACCATTAAAACCAAATTGGGTATTACCACATTGAGCGGATCAAATACAGGTGATCAAACCATTACATTAACAGGTGATGTTACGGGAACTGGTACGGATACATTTACAGCTACATTAGCCAATACTGCAGTAACAGCTGGTGCATATGGATCATCAACCGCCATTCCAACATTTACGGTAGATGCAAAAGGTAGATTAACAGCTGCAAGCACTGCAAGCGTAGTTGCTGATGCTGGAACATTAACCGGAAATACAATCGCAAGTAATGTGACTGCTTCAAGTTTAACTAGCGTAGGAACTATTACAAGTGGTACCTGGAATGGAACCACCATTGCATTGGCCAATGGAGGAACAGGAGCAACCACAGCTATTGCTGCTTTAACCAATTTAGGCGCAGAGGCTATTGCAAATAAAAGTACCAATATCATTACAGATGCTGCATCAACTTCAAAGTATCCAAGCATTAAATTAATAAAAGATTATGTAGATGCACAAACAGCTGCTGCTGGAGTGGCTGATGGATCAATCACTTCTGCGAAAATTAAAGATGGTGATATTGTTAATGCAGATGTATCCAATACTGCAGCAATTGCGTATTCAAAATTAAACCTAACGGCTTCAATAATAAATGGCGATTTAGCAGGAAGCATCACTGCCTCAAAATTTGTGGGTACAGATATTGCGACTGTTGGAACGATTACTGCAGGTACATGGAGTGGAACAACTATTGCGATTTCCAATGGGGGAACAGGAGCAACCACAGCCACTGCTGCTTTAACCAATTTAGGCGCAGAGGCTATTGCCAATAAAAGTACCAATATCACTACAGATGCTGCATCAACAACAATGTATCCAAGCGTTAAATTAATAAAAGATTATGTGGATGCACAAATTACAGCGGCAGCAGTGGCTGACGGTTCTATAACTTCTGCAAAAATTGCGGATGGCACTATTACAACCACGGATATCAGTGGTACCGCCGGTATTACCAATGGGCAATTGGCTAATAGCTCAATCACTATGGGCACAACGGCAATTGCTTTGGGAACATCTACAACCACCATTTCCGGATTGACTTCAGTGTCATCAACAGGTTTTACGGGTGAGTTAACGGGCAATGCTGCTACGACTACCAAATTGGCCACAGGAAGAACAATTGCCATCACCGGAGACATTAGTTATACCAGTCCAACCTTTGATGGTTCTGGCAATGTAACTGCAGCGGCAACCATCGGAACGGGTGTTGTTACCAATGCTATGTTGGCTGGATCTATTGATGCAGCTACTAAATTGACTGGAGTATTACCTGTAGCCAATGGTGGAACGGGTGCAGCTACAGTTGCTGCAGCCAGAACGAATTTGGGCTTGGGAACTGCAGCTACTAGTAGCATTGCAGATTTTTCCGCACCTCTGACATTTTCTGCGCCCATTGCAAGATCCATTAACGCAATTTCAATACCGGCTGCAAGCGCTTCGGTGGATGGATATTTATCTTCAACTGACTGGAGTGGTTTTAATAATAAAATTGACGGATCCAAAAGAGCCGCAATTAATGGTGTTGCATCATTGGGTGCAGATGGCAAAATACCCTCTTCACAAATTCCGGCCATTTCATTCTCTACGGTGGATGTGGTAGCTGATCAAACGGCTATGTTGGCGCTTACAGGAAAAGTGGCGGGAGCTATTGTAGTCAATACGGCTGCC
>CANIMM010000042.1 GCA_947468255.1 Chitinophagaceae bacterium
AACTCTTTTTCAAATTTCAGCAACCGAACGCTATCCTTTTCAGTGGTAAGAATGATTTTTTGGGAGGATCGTAGCTTTTCAAATTGCTTCTTTATTTCTTCCAAATCGTCTATTGAAAAGATGTGATGATCTGGATAACGGAGCATATCATAGGTGCTGACTATCTCAGTCAGGTATTCTTTTAGTGGCTTTGGGCTAGCAATACCGCAAATCAACAATAGGTCCATTCCTGGAGTGAGGCTATAGGTTTTTTTACTAAAAAGATGATATGGCTGGCCATAAATGATTTCCGTAAAAAAAATAGATTGGTTCGAATTTGGACGCAACTCATTGATTATCAAATCTCTTTTTTGAGTACTGAGTCCTTGTCTGCATTTGGTTACGATAATAATTTGAGCTCTAGCTGCACTTGATCTCATATCCCTTAAATCTCCGGCGGGCATTAGTAAATCTCTGCTATACAAGTTCTTTCTTTCGGTTAGTAAAATGTTTAAGCCGGCTCTTACCGACCGATGTTGAAATGCGTCATCCAAAATAATCACCTGAGTATTTGGGCGCTCCTGTAGTAATTGGGGTATTGCCACCAGCCTTTCTTCACCTACCGAAACGGTTGTTTTTGGATATTTTAGGTGAAACTGCATCGGTTCATCGCCAATTTCAAGTGCCGTTGTATTATCATTTGCTATACCAAAACCCCTGGTTTTTCTTTTGTATCCCCTGCTTAAAGTAGCTAGTTTATAATCATCTCCTAATATTCTAATTAGGTATTCTACCATGGGCGTTTTTCCTGTTCCGCCAACCGCAAGATTACCTATACAAATGATAGGAAAATTAAAAGCGGAGGATTTTAGGTAATTCTTATCAAACAGCCAGTTTCTAAACCAGATTATAATTCCATAAATCAGCGAAAATGGAAGAAATAAGTATCGGAAGCTTTTTAGCACAGGTTTTCAGTTGAAATAGTTAGGAACTAACAAATAAAATAGCAAACAACAGTGCAATTTAGTGAAATTCATGAATTGCGTCGGGACTAATACCATAGTCGAGTGGGATATCGAATTCATTGGTATCGTCAATGGATGCTACCGGAGAAAAGTAACTGAACCCGATTTTGATACAATCTTTGCGACATTTTTTTAAAAATCGATCATAATATCCCTTACCATATCCAACACGGTTGCCAGATTTGTCGAAACATAATAAGGGCACAATAACCAAATCAATCCGTTCAGGCGAAATTTCGGATCCGCCCTTCGGTTCGAGTATGCCAAAAGCATTGATGAAAAATGGGGTGCTTGATCCCTGCTCCTCAGCTACCATTGCTGCTGAATTGAAATCCGGCAACATCCTCGGAAAACTCAATTTTATACCTAAATTTTTAAAATAGCAATAGTCTATAACTATTTGAGGATCAAATTCATTTGAATTATTTTTAATTTTGTATGACATGATATTAGAAGGGATATCAATGGCTAATTGCTGAAACTGAATCAGTAATAAATCATCCAATTGTTGCTTTATGGGGGCAGATAGTTGTTCCCGCTTTTGTTTATAAAGTATTCGAAGGGCTTCTTTTATCATAGAAAAGCTTACTAGGTTAGCAGATTTACGTAAAAACTATAGAACCAATTGCCTGCAATTACATAACAAAAATTGAAAAAATGGTTGTCCCATAATTGCGTTCCGTCTTGTAATGAGCATATTTTTTATAATCATTACGAGGGGTATGTTCTAAAACAAACCAACCTCCAGGGTTCAACAATTTTTTTTCAATGATTTTTTTTGGCAGCTCGTCAATGGTAGCTAAGGCATAAGGTGGCCCTGCAAAAATGAAATCATATTTTTTGGTAGCCGAATCAATGAATTTAAAAACGTCTGATTTTACCACCTTAAAACTATCAAAGTTCAGTTCAAGGGATGTTTTTTTTATAAAATCATACATATGATTGTCTTTCTCCACAATGGTGATATCCTCCGCTCCCCTACTAGCTAGTTCATAACTAATACAACCGGTACCTCCAAAAAGATCCAATACCACCAATGATTCAATATCCAGGTTGTTTTGAATGATGTTAAATAGGCCTTCTTTAGCAATATCTGTGGTAGGACGCGTATAGGGCATTTTTGCAGGAGGACTGATCCTTCTGCCTCCATGGATACCACTAATTATACGCATGCTGCAGCAGAAAATAAATGACTAAAATAATGGCTTGGATAATTATTAATTTCTTTGGGATATTGTAATGTACTAGACAAGGGTACAAATTGCATTTGAAGGAAATATTTGTATAATTCCTTATATAATGCCGAGTTTTCTGTAATCATTCCACTGAGTCGTAGTTCGCAAAATTTCACATTCACATCAAAGCTTTGACAAAGATTCAACAGGTGATAAGCTGCATCCTGAGGTGTTTTATATACGAAAAGCTGAACAGCCTGCAGTTTTCCTGATTTTTTTAAGATGGCTTTCATTTGCCCAGGACTAAAAATGCAATACAGGTAAGTATCTAGTCCGGAAACCAAATCTGGCATTAAAGAAAAATGATGGGTATGTTCAGCTGCACTATAATAACGGGTCAGCACTTGATGGATTAATGGGGGAATACAATAAATATTATGAATGGAATACTTTTGCATATAGTCAGACTTCATAATTTGCTCATTGCAATTGCCATACACTAATTCCAGCATTGCCTTGTGATCGGTGGTGTCGAAAAATTCTTGGGGAAGCAAAACAGATGCAGCATAACTATAAATAATATGTACTGAATTAAATTGCTGCTGTAAGAATGGCTGTTTTGCTATAATCTGTTGTATATATTCTGCTGTCTGCGGTACTGAAGGCGCATCATTGAAATTATAAATGGTTAATGCCAATGCAACACCATTGCTCAATATGACATAGCTAAGTCCCTGGGAACTGATTTCTATATACAAACTAGCATTTGCACAATCAAGACTTCGAGGCTGTATTTGAAAGGATGGATCCAAAAATTAAATTTAGTACAGCAAAATAAGATAATTTTACTGACATATGGAGAGCGGAGGCACAATAAAAAATTTAAAAGTAACAGTTTCCTATCAGCAAATACTGTCAATTGCATTACCAATAACGCTGGCATTACTGATTCCGCAAATTAATATGCTGACGAACAGCATTTTTTTGGGTAATTTAAGTACTGAATCATTAGGAAATGCTGGAATAACGGGTGTTTATTATTTAATTTTTGCTGTAGCGGGGCATGGACTCAATAATTCCATGCAATCTGTTTTTTCGAGATATGCAGGTAGTGGAGATACCGGATCGTTTAAAATAATTTTGGCACAAGGAATTCGAATTAGTGTACAGTTTGCTGCAGTAGGTATTTTGGTAACCTGGTTCATTGCTCCCTTCGTTCTTCAGCAAGTAGCATCACCCGAAGCTTTTCCAATAGAGATGCGTTTTTTAAAAATCCGCATTATTGGTCTGCCTTTTCTGTACCTTTTTCAAATGGGGAATGCCTTTTTGGTAGCCTCCCTTAATAGCAGGTACCTAATGATTGGATTTCTAGCGGAGGCGCTACTGAATATTTTGCTTGACTATCTGCTAATTTTTGGTCATCTAGGCTTTCCAACAATGGGTTTCAATGGAGCTGCACTTGCTTCTGTAATAGCTGAAGCAACCGGTTGTATGGTTGTATTAATGGTATTATTTAGATCTGGTCTACGGCAGGAATATTCACTTTTTAAAGATTTCATCTACGATAAAATAAAATCCAAAGAAATCATAAGGGTAGCCTTTCCCCTTACCCTTCAGTTTGTAATTAGCGTTGGAACCTGGTTGGTATTTTTTATTTTAATTGAGGACAAGGGTATTGAAGCCAAAGCAATTAGCAATACGATGCGGAATGTTTTTGGCTTGGTAGGGGTATTTGTTTGGGCTTTTGCAGCCACTTGCAATACGATGGTAAGCAACTTAATGGGACAGCAACGAAAAGATTTGGTATTGGTGGTCATCAACCGCATTATGTTGCTTAGCCTTGGGTGTTGCTCAATGATGTGCTTGATCATCAATATTTTCCCTGAGCAGTTCTTTGCATTATTTGGTCAGGGCAGTCAATTTATTACCCATGGTATTCCTGTACTTAGAGTAGTTTCAACTGGGTTAATTTTTATGAGTATTGCAAATATTTGGCTCAATGGGGTTACTGGAACTGGTAAAACTACCATGAACCTACTAATTGAAATGATTGCCATCATTTTTTACATGTGCTACACTTGGGTATTCATGAAGGTCCATTATATTTCTTTGGAACTAGCTTGGAGTAATGAAATTGTTTATTGGACCTGCATATTTTTGGTTTCATTTATATTTTTAAAAAGGGGGAAATGGAAAAACGAAACAAGCTCCTAGCCCATTGTGCGGTGAGTCACCGCACAAAATAATAAAAAATCTATCAGCCGATAAGCCGGATTCTGTGGTTCCGGTAAAACCGGAATGGCCATCATTTATCTTGCCACAACATTGCTGTTGTGATCTTGCTGCCTACCCTCCAACGTTGCTTCGGCGCAAACCAAAACATTGAACGAGCCGCTCTTTGACGTTAGTGTACATGGCATTACAGCACACAAGGTTTACCCACTTGTAAAGTTACCCATACAAATCGTGAGCTCTTACCTCACGTTTTCACCCTTATCGAGCTAATAAAAGCTGGACGGTTATTTTCTGTGGCACTGTCTGTTCCCGCTTTAAAACGGGCCCCGGCAATTAACCGGTGTGTTGCCCTTTGCTGTCCGGACTTTCCTTCCTCCCTTTCAAAGGAGAACGATAGCCTGGCTGATAGATTTCCAAAGATAGCAAAACGAACGTCAATGAAAAGGGATCTATTTCAAGAGCAGCTTTGGATAGTGAAAGAATTAGTAAGCAAGCGCTATTTATGCTGTTAAATTGACATTAAAATAAATTTACTTTTTGTTTTAATGTATTGATTATTTTTATATATGTTCGTGTTTATCATAGTACGCATTATTCAATAATAATATTATACAATTTCGGTCATATTTAAGTAGCTTTAAATCTTTAATATAATTATTATGGTAAAGTTGGTAGCTCTTCTGGGGCTTGTTTTTATTTTGTTTGATTCCTGCAAAATTAAGCAGGCAACCATACAACCTATTCAAGAAATGATCACGGAGTCGGTTTATGCATCCGGGGTAATAAAGAGTAAAAGTCAGTATCAGGTATATTCAACTGTTAATGGTTTGATTGAAGAAGTATTGATAGGAGAAGGAGATCTGGTAAAAAAAGGGGATCCCATTATTCGTTTAACAAATAAAACGGCCATTTTTAATACAGAACTAGCAAAAATTGCTGCAGACTATTCTTCGGTAAACCTTAATACAGAAAAATTAGATCAGCTCAAAATCAACATCGACCTAACAGAAACCAAAATGCAACAGGATGCCGCTCTTTTAGCTAGGCAAAGAAATCTTTGGTCGCAGCAAATTGGCACCCACAATGATTTGGAACAGCGGGAACTGGCCTATAAAAATTCTGTCAATAATTACGAAGCCGCTAAACTGCGTTATGTTGAACTGAAAAAACAAATTGTTTTTCAGGAAAAGCAATCTAAAAAAAGCCTTCAACTCTCCTCTTCTATCGCTGGTGATTTCAATATCAAAAGTGAAACTGAAGGTAGGGTCTACAATATTTTTAAGAAAAAAGGTGAAATGGTTACTACCCAAAGTCCCGTAGCACTCATTGGTTCTACGAATATCTTTACGATCGAATTACAGGTAGATGAATATGATATCACCAGGTTAAAATTGGGCCAAAAAATTCTAGTCAGCATGGACAGTTATAAGGATACCATATTTGAAGCCATCGTAGATAAAATCATCCCCATGATGAATGAGCGAACCAAATCATTTACGGTGGAGGCTGTTTTTGTAAAACAACCTCCGGCATTGTATCCCAATCTAACATGCGAAGCTAATATTGTGATCCAACAAAAAGATAAAGCATTGCTAATTCCGAGAAATTATTTACTGCCAGGCGATTATGTACTTATCCAAGGTAATGAAAAAAGAAAAGTCACCACCGGACTGAAGGATTATCAAAAAGTGGAAATCACCAGTGGATTAACCGTTACCGATGTACTATTAAAACCGGTAAATGAATTATAAATTAATAGGCACTATTGCAACTTCCATGTTGCTAGCAAGATGGAAACAAACCTTTGTAGCAGCTGTTGGTGTTACGTTCGGCATTGCGATGTTCATTACCTTACTGAGTTTCATGACAGGCCTTAATGACTTGCTAGATGGGTTAATATTAAATAGAACCCCTCATATCCGACTATACAACGAAATTAAACCCAATATCCATCAGCCTATTAGTAATACTGCGGCTTATAAGCATTCATACAATTTTAT
Organism: Chitinophagaceae bacterium; assembly: GCA_947468255.1. GTDB lineage: Bacteria > Bacteroidota > Bacteroidia > Chitinophagales > Chitinophagaceae > Ferruginibacter. The sequence continues at coordinate 6,415 of CANIMM010000042.1, forward strand.
CCAGTCTGTAAAATCAAGTAATAGTCGTTCTGAAATATACAATAGTGCCAATATTATGCAAACCTTGGGTAAAGATGAGCGAGTGATTGGATTTGCCCCAAAAATAACAGCACAGGTTTTCTTTAATGATGTTTCGATTTCAATTACTGGTGTTGTGAATGGTATTGATGTAGCGTCTGAAAGCAATCTATTTCATTTCAATGATTATATTATTGCAGGATCGGCAATGGATATTAGTAGGGTTCCCAATAGCATTATTTTGGGTAAGGGACTTGCAGATAAATTATTGACCAATGTGGGGGATGTAATTCAGGTTACTACTGCCATGGGTGAACGCTTTCCATTAAAAGTGGTCGGTTACCTTCAATCTGGTTTGCAGGATTTTGATAAAACCCAGAGTTATGCCTCCATCTTAACAGCCCAAAAGTTGCTTGGAAAACCAAGTAACTACATAACAGATATACAGATCAAGCTAAAAGATATCAATACTGCTCCACTCTTGGCAAAAGAATATGCCGGACTATTTCAGTTAGATGCCGAAGATATCCAAACAGCCAACTCACAGTTTGAAACCGGAAGTTTTGTAAGAACACTGATATCCTACTCAGTGGGTATTACACTTTTAATCGTTGCAGGTTTTGGAATTTACAATATTTTAAACATGATGATTTATGAGAAAATGGATTCAATCGCAATTTTGAAAGCTACCGGTTTTTCGGGAAGGGATGTAAAACTTATTTTTTTATTAATTGCTTTAAGTATTGGCTTTTTTGGTGGATTGTTTGGCTTGTTTTTCGGATATATTTTATCTGCAATTATTGATCAAATTTCTTTTAACACAGCAGCCTTACCAACTATCAAAACGTATCCGATTAATTATAATCCGGTATTTTATTTGATAGGATCCACATTCTCGTTGATTACTACTTATCTTTCTGGCTGGTTTCCTGCCCAAAAAGCAAGTAAAATAGATCCCGTTATCATCATTAGAGGTAAATAGTATGAATAACATTATTTTAGAAGCCCGAAATATTAATAAAGATTTTTATGATCCAGTCACTTTTCGTGTACTTACGGATGTTAGTTTCTCTATCAACAAGGGTGATTTTGTTTCCCTTACTGGAAAATCGGGTTGCGGAAAGTCTACGCTTTTATATATTTTATCAACGATGGACTCTGATTTTGAAGGTGAGTTATTGATAGACAATGAACCAGTTTCCAACAAAAAAGAAGCCCAGCTAGCCCAAATACGAAATGAAAAAATTGGATTTGTTTTTCAGTTTCACTACCTCTTGAATGAATTTAGTGTAATAAAAAATGTGATGCTGCCAGGATTAAAACTGAATAAATATGAAGAAAAGGAAGTCGAGCACCGGGCCATGGAAAAATTGACTATGCTGGGTATTGGGCACCTTGCCTTAAAAAAGGCCCACCAGGTATCTGGTGGTGAAAAACAGCGTATAGCCATCGCTAGGGCCTTGATTAATGACCCCTATATTATTATGGGTGATGAACCGACTGGCAACTTGGATAAAAAAAACAGTGAACTGGTTTATGACATTTTCAAAAAGCTATCCGATGAATACAACCAGACATTACTGATTGTTACCCACGACCAACATTTTGCTGAAAGAACGCACCGGATTATTGAAATGGAAGACGGAAAGATCATTCATTGATTTACCTTTGTATTAGATTTATTTTACCTTTCATCAACCATCCGTTTATTCTCTTTTTAAATACAGTACAGTATCAATCAATTCCATATCCTACAATTCTTTTAAGTGATTGAATCATTTTAAAATGAAAATTATGGACAATAAAAATGCAATACAGGGTTTAACACAAGATGAAGTAATTGTTTCCAGAAAAACATTTGGCAGTAATACCTTGGATATGCCCGAAGATCGAGTACTGCTCAATGTACTCAAAGAAGTAGTACTGGAACCCATGTTTATTTTGCTGCTATCTGCTTGCATTATTTATTTTGCAGTAGGCCAGTTCAAAGAAGGAACCATCATGCTGGTGGCCATATTTATTGTGGCAGGCATCTCTCTATTTCAGGAGTATAGAAGTAAGAATGCAGTATTGGCATTGAAAAAACTTTCTGCTCCCAATGCAAAAGTACTCCGCAATGGAGTGACTTTGCCAATTGCCACCGAACAAATTGTGGTTGATGATTTGCTGCTGCTCGAAGAAGGCGAAGTGGTTGCTGCAGATGGATTTATTCTAACTGCAAATGATTTTTCACTCAATGAATCCATTCTAACAGGAGAGTCATTTGCTGTTAACAAAACATCCGACCACCATACCCTTGTGTATAAGGGAACATTGGTTACCAGTGGTAGCGCTACCATACAGGTTTCGGCTGTAGGTTTGAATACTATGTTTGGAAAGATTGGATGGTCGATGAAAGAAATTGCCATTGTAAAAACACCGCTTCAAAACCAGATCCGCTCCTTTGTTCGAAATATGGTTTGGATTGGTGCAATCGCATTTTTATTGGTGGTAGGGTTTAATTATTATCAATCTGGCAACTTAGTACAATCATTTCTGCAAGGACTCACACTGGCGATGAGTATTCTTCCTGAAGAAATCCCTGTAGCATTCAGCACTTTTCAAGCATTGGGCGCATTTCGATTGCTACGCAATCACATCATTGTTAAGCAACCACAATATGTTGAAACGTTGGGATCTGCAACTGTAATTTGTGTTGACAAAACAGGTACGCTGACGCAAAACAAAATGAGTATTGCCTTTTTGTATAATGCGGTAACGGACGATTCGGTTGAGGTACAGCAAAATGCTATACTACCAAGCAAATTAATTGAATATGCGATGTGGAGCAGTGAAACCACTCCCTTTGATCCCATGGAACAAGCCATTCATGCCTTGTATGAAAGGACTTCGAAAGATGACTTGAGAAAACAATTTGACCAGGTTCATGAATATCCCATTGGTGGAAAGCCACCAATGATGACGCATATTTTTAAGGATAAAAATGGACGCACGGTTATTGCAGCAAAAGGGGCACCAGAGGCAATTTTACGGCAAAGTAATTTATCAGCAGCTACTATTCTAACTATAGAAAATCAATCCCTTTCCTATGCCAAATTGGGATACCGGGTGCTGGGGGTGGGTAAAGGTATTTTGAAGCAGCCGAGTTGGCCCCAATCACAGCATGAATTTGTATTTGAATTTTTAGGATTGGTGGCATTTCAGGACCCTCCGAAAGATAATATAGCACAAACCATTCAAACATTTAGGGATGCTGGTATATCAGTAAAAATGATTACCGGCGATTATGCCGAAACGGCTTTAGCGATTGCTCGTCAGGTAAAACTAGATCACAACAATGAAGTGCTTACCGGTCAAGATGTATTAGCACTTAGCAAGGAATCTTTGCAAAAAAAAGTAAACCAGGTAAATATTTATGCCCGCATGTTTCCGGAAGCAAAACTAAAAGTAATAGATGCGCTCAAAGAAAATGGAGAAATAGTAGCCATGACAGGTGATGGAGTGAATGATGGACCTGCGTTAAAAGCAGCCCATATTGGAATTGCCATGGGCGATCGGGGAAGTGAAGTTGCTAAAACTGCTGCTTCACTGATTCTTACCGACGATGATCTAGCTCATATGACGGATGCGGTAGCATTGGGAAGAAAAATATATGACAACTTGAAAAAAGCCATTCAATATATTGTTTCCATTCATATCCCCATCATTTTGATCGTAACCCTTCCCCTATTACTGGCTTGGAAATTTACCGATATTTTTTCACCCGTTCACGTTATTTTTCTTGAACTCATCATGGGGCCTACTTGTTCCATTATTTATGAAAACGAGCCAATGGAACAGGGAACCATGCACCGCCCCCCAAGAAAAATGGGTGCCACTTTTTTATCATTCAAACAATTAACGATCAGTATACTTCAGGGGATAATGATTACTGCAGGATGTTTGGGTATTGGCTATTATTATCTGTTGCAAGGCAAAAATGAAACTACGGTAAGAACCCTTGTTTTTATTACCCTTTTATTCAGTAATATTTTGCTGACATTGATTAATAGGTCTTTTCAGTTTAGCCTCATCACTACCCTTGGTTACAAAAACAGATTGGTTCCATTGATCACAGGCATTACAATTTTATTAATTGCAGCATTATTATATGTTCCATTTATCAGTAATCTGTTTCAATTAACCCCTTTATCCCTATACAGCTTAGCTATTTGCGTGGCAGTAGCATTGGCCAGTACTTTATGGATGGAGGGTTGGAAGATTTTGAAACTTAAATTTGTTAGATAATTGCTAATTATTTCCCTTTAATGCTCAGTTGTCAAGCAAAAAGCTAAATTTATAATATTATATATCAAATTACATTTATTTACACTAAATAGATAGGTAACGTTTTGTAATTTTAAGTAACCAGTAATTAATACGAAAATGCTATTTGCATTCAAATTAACCCGGTAATAAAACAATGATTCAATGAAAAAAAAATCTCTATTTTCCCTCCTATTGGTTGGCCTATTTTGCATGCCATTTTCTATTATTAATTGGCATTATAATTTTGAGGAAGCCAAACAAATTGCACAAAAAGAGCACAAGCATATTTTACTTAATTTTTCAGGATCGGATTGGTGTGGTCCCTGTATAAGATTGCACAAGGAGATTTTTGAAAATGTATCTTTTCAGGAATTTGCCTCAAAAAATTTGGTGATGGTCAATGCAGATTTTCCTCGGCTTAAAAAAAATCAATTGCCTGCTGCCCAACAAAAAATAAATGATGCCATTGCGGAACGGTACAATTCAAAAGGGAGTTTCCCTTTAACCCTACTACTCAATGAAAATGGGAAAGTTTTGAAAGAATGGGATGGTTATCCTAAAGTTACCACCGATGCGTTGGTAGATGATATGCAATGGGTGATTGACCATGCAGAATAATTTAGCGGATGAAAAATACAATAGTTAAGGTTAATGCCTTATTGATGGGAAACCAGTTTGAAATCAGTGCTGTATCCTTGAGTGAGGACGAAGCGAATCGATCCATTGATGCAGCTATCAATGAAATCAAGCGCATTGAAAAATTATTGACTACTTACCATGATAGCAGTGAAACAAATTTAATCAATCGAAATGCTGGAATAGCTGCTGTTACAGTAAGTGAAGAGATATTTAATTTAATAGAACGTTCAATCAGAATATCAGGAGTTACGCAGGGTGCTTTTGATATCACGTATGGTTCAATTGATAAGAGTCTTTGGAATTTTGATACCCAAATGAAATCTTTGCCAGATAAAGAAACCGCCAAAGAAATGGTTCGATTAATCAATTATCGAAACATTATGTTGGATAGGGAAAATACCACTGTCTTTTTAAAAGAAAAAGGGATGAGGATAGGGTTTGGTGGTATTGGCAAGGGCTATGCAGCCGAAATGGCTAAAAATACCATGCAGCAATTGGGTATCACCAGTGGGATTGTAAATGCTTCAGGAGATCTAACTACTTGGGGGGTACAACCAAATGGAGAAGAATGGACAATAGGAATAGCCAATCCGAATATTTTAGGAGAAGTATTTTCATTTTTAAAAATATCAGGTTTGGCAGTAGCTACATCAGGGAATTATGAAAAATTCATTGTGATTGATGGCAAAAAGTATTCTCATACTATTGATCCTAGAACGGGCTTACCCGTAACGGGGATAAAAAGTGTAACCGTTATCACAAAAAATGCTGAAATTGCTGACGCAATGGCAACACCAGTAACGATTATGGGAGTTAAGCCAGGCTTGCATATGATTAACCAGATGAAGGATATAGAAGTAATTATCATTGATGATTTCGATAAAATACATCATTCCAATAATATTCGTTTTAATTAATACCATTCATTTATGAGAAACCAGTTTTTATTGACAGTGTTGATGGCCATGTTTTTTGCTGCTGCTATCAGTTCATGCACAACCGTAAAAGGATTTCAAAGAAGTAAGTTAAATGATGCTGAGATGGGACTTTCTAGCCGAAAGGTGGAGAAAAGTGAATTGAATTTTCAATCCTATCGGGAAGGAGCTTCAGGAGCCAATGGCGGAAAGACTGGCGGTGGATGTGGATGTAATTAATTAATAAAAATTTGGATTCATGAAAAAACTATGCCTAACCGTAATTGGCCTTTATTTATTGATGCTAAGTGCCTTTTCCCAGGCAGTTAACAAGGATAGTGTAGACACATCCAGTAAAGAAGCCCCCTCCTCTTATGCAAGCAAGCCGCTAAAATTGGATGAGATTAATATCGTTTCAAGTTATTATTCTCAGCAGGGAAATCACTCAGCCGTAACTGGTGGCGTTGGGACGGAAACAGTTACCGATATGTCAAATGGATTAGAATTGAAATTTGCCGGATCTGATCTGGAAGGCCATAAATATACCTTTAGCACGAGTTTGGGTATCGATCACCATAGCTCAGCATCTTCTGCGTATGTTAGTAAAACAGGCGCTTCAAAAACAGGTGGAACCAGGGTTTACCCTTCCATTGATTTTTCTGTTGAAAATAAAAAGGGTACTAGTTTTGGAATGGGTGCATATTATTCCACTGAATACAATTATCATTCCATTGCCTTAGATGCAACTTATTCTCATAAAATAGGAAGCGGAGGTGAATTAAGTACCAAAGTGAGCAGCTATTTCGATCAGGTAAAGCTCATTTATCCATCAGAATTAATTCCTGCCCCAGTTGTAATCAACAATGGTCCTGTTGTAGTAAATGTAGTTACTACGGCAAGTGGAAGAAGAAGTACATCTTCAAGTGGTGGTGGTAGTTATGAAATTCAAAGCCCCGCTATTCCTTCTACTCCTAGAAACACTTACACTGCATCGTTAGTGTATTCGCAGATAATCAACAAAACATTGCAGGCAAGTGTATTAGTAGATTGGGTAGCTCAAAACGGATATTTATCCCTACCCTTTCACCGGGTTTATTTTGCTGATTCAAGTGACCATGTTGAAAACCTGCCTTCGCAGCGATACAAACTTCCCATTGGTTTCAGGTTGAATTATTTTATGGGTGACAATATTATCCTTCGCTCTTATTATAGATATTTTACCGATGACTGGGGAATGAAAGCGCACACTGCAAGTTTGGAAATCCCTGTTAAAATAACGCCTTTCTTTTCAGTATCTCCCTTTTTTAGATACTATACCCAAACTGCTGTAAAGTATTTTCAACCTTGTCAAGGACATACTGTAAAGGATACCTATTATACCAGCAATTATGCATATTCCGACTTTAGCAGTCAGTATTATGGTGTTGGTATTCACATTGCACCACCGGGTGGTATCTGGAATTCCAATCTGAGCTCGCTGGAGATACGGTATGGGCATTATAGCCAATCTACCGACTTGAGTTCAAGTATTATTTCGTTTGCATTTCAATTTAAATAACTGACAAATAAAATAAGTTATTTTCAAAACATAGCCCAAAAAAAACGTTCAATTTTTTTATAAAAGTTGAACGTTTTTTTTGGCTATAAGTAAGATTGATTCAGTTAAAGAGGTAAAGCAGCTAATACATCTTAGCCTTTCTTTTTAGCATTGGCTTTCATTTTATTAAACCATTCTAATTGTTCTTTCATAGCCACTACCCTATCAACTGGTTCGGTCCTTGCTTCCATTAGTATCCATCCTTTGTAATCCATCTTTGTAAATAGGTCAAAAAGCTGTTGATATGGATACGTTTCGTCATTGAGTTCGCGGATATGAACGGTATCACCGAACCATTTCTTTACACTATTAAAATTGGGTTCAAGTCCGGGTGGTAAAAGGTCTTGTTCATTACAGTTCCAGCAGATCTTAACATTGGGTTCGGTAACCTGATCAAAAATAGCCTTCATGTTGGGGATTTCCTGGGTAAGATTACCATGCACTTCTACCCTAACTAAGAGACCATAATCCTGGGCAAATTTTCCACATTCATTGAATGAACTGGCAATTTGTGCAATTGTTTTTTCTTTGGATACTTCCGGCGGAAGAAAATTTGGTTTTACCTTAATGCCGCTAGCGCCAATATCCTTACAGAGTTTTATATATTCTTTAGTCTGGTCAATATTTTGGCGAAGTATGATTGGATCAGTGCTATGGTATTCAAAATTGGATCCGTACCCGATACATTCAACACTGCTATCTTTGAATCGTTTGTTAACTTCCTTTCTTTGTAGCGCAGTCAAATTCGTTTCTACCTTATGTGCATGTTGCACCCTTAATTCAACTCCGTGATAACCTGCTTTTTCGCAATTGGCGATTAAGGTTGGCAGGTCCCAGTCTCTTCCCCATTGATAGGTAACCATTCCCAGCCGCATACCTGTTGGTTTTGTCAGTGAAAAATCGGGCAAACTCCCTATTGTAGTAAGTGCAATTCCTGCCCCTATTCCATTCTGAATGAAGTGGCGTCTGGATACATTATTTTTCATACTGTTTGCGATTGATAAATTAGTAAAATAGTGAATTATATTCCAAATCTAACCAGTTTTAAGATGGGAAACAAAAGAAAAGGATATCAAAATGTTATAGAGATCTTATTGTAAGTTAACCTTCTAATTGTGATAAATAAATATTCAAATGCCTAATGAGGTTTAAAAATATATGACTCGTACAATAGCAATAAATTGCTAAAAATAGTTCTTAAAATGTTAATTACCTGAAACCACCTCTTTAGTTCCTAATTGTATGGCACTATGTATTGTTGCATCAGCTGAATTATAAAACTTAATTTGACCAAGTATTGTTCCACTAAGTACAGTGCCATTATTTATAATTTTACCTTTTGTCGCAGTTGTTCCTGGCGAAGCATATGTTCCTTCCCATCCATTTATAGTCAATGTTTTACCTGTAGTGAAGGTTCCAATTGCGTTTAATGTTAATGTATGAACGGCGCTAGATAATTCAATTGTTGAATTATCTGTGATGGATATACTTGACACTGTTTGGTTGAAGCCTCCTGTATTAAGGATTCCTCCGTTTATTATAAGAGGATTGGAAGGATTGAGTGCATTGTTGATACCAAGTTTAATGGTGCCTGCGTTGATGGTAGTGTTGCCTCTATAAGTGTTGGCACTTTTAACAGTAAAAATACCTGCACCATTTTTTGTAAAGTTGTTTACAAAAACAGTAGCGGAACTAGCGATACCATCATTAGCACCACCGCCATTAGTTGCAGTGCTAGCGCCGTCGTTGATTGTTAAGTTACCGAAGTATCCATAGGTATA
>CANIMM010000043.1 GCA_947468255.1 Chitinophagaceae bacterium
AGGGGTTTAGGGGTTTAGGGGTTTAGGGGTTTAGGGGTTTAGGGGTTTAGAGTTTAGGGGTTTAGAGTTTAGGGGTTTAGATCTAATGCCTGCGGCTACATTTTAGGTCTTGGGATTTATTAAGGGGGGATTAAACCGTTACCCTTTCTGATAATTCGGCTTGCAAAATATTTTCAATGCCTTTCAGCAGCGCATCGGCAGTAAAGGAAATACTATCAATATGTTGTTCCACCAAAAATTTTGCAAAAGCTGGGAAATCACTGGGTGCCTGTCCGCATAAACCAATTTTAACTCCAGCGGATTTTGCCTTATGGATCATGGTTGCAATCATTTCTTTGGCTGCTTCATTCTGCTCACTAAATAGATTACTGATTATTGCAGAGTCCCGGTCGATACCCAATGTAAGTTGGGTAAGGTCATTTGATCCAATAGAAAAACCGTCAAATATTTGAGCAAATTTTTCGGCCAGGATCACATTACTAGGAATTTCGGCCATCACATATATTTCGAGGTTATTAACTCCCTGCTCGAGTCCATATCTTTTCATTATGGCAATCACTTTATTACCTTCTTCAATGGTTCTACAAAAAGGTATCATCACTTTTACATTGGTCAATCCCATTTCATCCCTCACTTTCAGGATGGCTTCACATTCCAGTCGAAAACCTTCTTTATATAAATCGTGGTAGTACCTAGATGCACCCCTAAATCCGATCATGGGGTTTTCTTCTTCGGGCTCAAAATCTTTGCCCCCAATCAAATTGGCATATTCATTGGTTTTAAAATCGCTCATTCTTACAATCACATCTTTGGGATAAAATGCAGCTGCAATAGAAGCTACCCCTTGCGACAATTTATCAACGAAATATTTTTCCTTATTTGGGTAATGGTGCGTGAGTGATTCAATTTGTTGGCGTATTGCAGGATCTTTCAATTCAGAAAATTTAACCAGCGCCATTGGATGAATCTGAATGGAATGGGTAATAATAAACTCTATCCGCATCAAGCCTACTCCATCATTGGGATAAAAAGACCATTTAAATGCTTTATCAGGATCTCCAACAATCAACATTACTTCTGTAAACTCAGGCATTGTAACATTTGAAAAATCTAGGGAAGTTTCCTTAAAGTTTAATTTGCCTTTGTACACAAAACCCGTTTCGCCTTCACAACAAGAAACGGTTATCATTTCGCCGTCAGTAATTTGCTGTGTAGCATCACCGCAACCTACAATTGCCGGAACTCCGAGTTCCCTAGCCACAATGGAAGCATGGCTTGTTCGCCCTCCTTTATTGGTAATGATTGCACCTGCATTTTTTAAGATCGGATCCCAGTCCGGACTAGTTAAATCGGTAACCACTATTTCACCGGGCTGCAATTGATTCGCATCTTCGGGGGATCGTAAAACCCTTGCGATGCCAGTGGCTACAATAGAACCAACCGCATTTCCCTTGGCAAGCACCTCCCCTTTACTTAACAGCTGGTATTCTTTTACCAATAATGGATTTTTTTGAGAATGAACCGTTTCGGGCCTAGCTTGAATGATAAAAATCTCTTGCGTAATGCCATCTTTTGCCCATTCAATATCCATCGGTTGATGGTAATGATTTTCTATTATCAATGCCCAGTTTGCAATCCGAGTCACTTCCTCGTCACTCAATACAAACTGTTCCTGCTTATCTTTGGGAGTAGCTATATTAATGACAGGGTTATTTTCATCGGCACCATAGATCATCGTCTTTCCCTTTTCACCAATTTTTTTCCTAACAATTGCATTTTTACCCAGTAAAAGCGTGGGTTTGAAAATAAAGAATTCATCCGGCGTAACGGTTCCCTGTACAATATTTTCTCCTAGGCCCCATACGCCACTTAAGTGAATAATATTTCGAAATCCAGATTCCGGCTCTAGGGTAAACCCAACACCTGAAGAAGCTAGATCGGAGCGGACCATTTTTTGTATGCCAACCGATAGGGCAACTTTTTCATGAGCAAAGCCATTGTCTTCACGGTACTTAATGGCCCGGTCGGTATAAAGTGAGGCAAAACATTTTTTAACTGCCGCTATTAAGCCCTCTTCTCCTTTAATATTTAGGAAACTTTCGTGCTGTCCTGCAAAACTGGCTGTTGGCAAATCCTCTGCTGTAGCACTACTTCTTACAGCTACTTCCAGGAAATTTTGCCCGCATAAATTTTTATACGCTACCAAAATGGCCTCCTTCAAGTCTGGAGGAAATTCGGCATCCAGCATTAATTTTCGGGCTTTTGCTCCAATTGCTGAGAGGTTGGAATAATTTTTTTTATCTAACGCTAGCATCAGTAAGCTGAGCGGAGCATGCAATAAATTTTTAGAAAGGAATAATTCAAACCCTACTACAGTGGTGGCAAATCCATCGGGTACCGGAATTCCTTTGGAAGCGAGTTTTGAAACCATTTCCCCTAAGGAAGCATTCTTTCCGCCAACAGATGGGACATCAATAATACTGATTGCTCGAAAATTTTTAATGTAAGCATTCATAGAATTTATTTAACTATTTGTCGGTAAAAGGAATTTAAATGAAGCGATAAATTAAAAAAAGTCCCTACTGGTAATGCTGATGTTATTTTGATTAAATAACTACATTTCTAAAAAATAAATCTACTGATCATGAATAGCCATTACCGGCACATGACTATGCAATACCAGTTGCTTACTATGACTTTTATGAATTAATTGATCAAAAAAACTATGCCTCTTTGGTAATACCATCAAGAGGTCAATCTGATTTTTTTCTGCAAAATCCATAATTCCCTCATCGATTTGATCATTGGATATGAAATGATACTGGGGGATCATTGGGGCGAGCATTTCTTCTAATATTCCTGACTGAAAAACAGTATCCGGATTAAAAGATGTTTGCTTATCCGTATTGAGTACATGTAGCTCTGCAGAAAAATCATTCAACAAAATTTTTATTTCTTCGATGGGGGTGGTATCCAACACCCTTTCAAAATCGCAGGCCAAACCAATTTTTTTAATGGCTGAAAAAGAGGCGTTCATTGGAACGGTAATCAAAGGCCAGGCTAAATGCTTCATTGCATAGACAGTATGTCCGCCGAACAATATCCGCTCTGCGGCCGTAGTACCTTGGCTTCCCATTACTACAGCATAAGGTTCTATCTTAGAACAAATATTTTTCAATGCTGGGAAAAACTCTCCTAGTCTAAGCTCCGTTTCAATATTTAATTTTGTACCCCTTTTTAATAGCAACTCCCCCTTTAAGCGATTGATATTTTTTTGAGCATCCTGCCGCATTTCCTCTTCTGTATACGCTACAGGCACTTCGAGATAAATAACAGGCATTTGATACACATGCAGCAGTACAACTGTTGCGTTGATTGCCAAAGCCATATCTGCGGCATAATTAGCAGCATTGGTGGCTGCTGGAGAAAAATCAGTTGCTACAAGTAATGTTTTCATGTTTTTATATTTATTTGCTTTTTTAAATTAACAATAATCGAATTTTCTTTTATAATAATATAAGGGCTATCATTTATAATAGCTCAAGTTTCCTTTCTGGAAAACCAATTATTATAAATGATGGCCGTTAAGTACAAATAATCTCCAAACTGATGTTTCCAATATCTGCGAACACCAAGCATTCAATTAAAAAAACTGTATTAATGCGATATGTTGGTAATCTTTCAATACTTCAGCGTCCACAAACTCCACATCACCCCCATTTTCGAGTACTTTTTCCATTACATCATCCACTGCATCTCTTATATAAGAAAATTTATTATAGGGTTCGAGCAACTCTTCCAATAAATCGTTCCCATTTCCAAGTTGTGCAGCATACTTGTAATTTTTTTCAACAACCAGTAGTCGACCTTTTTTCCTCATTGCTTCTCTCCAAACATCCGCCATACCAATTGCCAATTTCTTTTTACTGGCAGCCTCATCCAGCCGATTGAGTATATCTTTTTGTTTCACTTTTTTCCAATCTGAAATCGATGGAGATAGCACTAGTTTCAATGCTTCAAAAGACAGTTCCTCATAATTTCCTGGAATATAATCAACCACTAAACCAGCATGTTTGGTAAGGGATTTAAAATGACCCAGGATTCTTTCAGTTCCCAACACAAAAAGTGGGAGTTGATAGGCTTGCAGAATAATATCCAATGAATTGTCAATATGCCGCAAGAATTTTTCCATCATTATTTCTTTTCGGGCCGAGATATCAGAAAAATTGGCCACTTTCTCTGGAAGATCATTTGCATAGGCGTTTACTGATTCAGGTGTATTTGAAACTATCCTATCCAATGAAGTGGAATTACCCAGATAGATCCGACTTTCTTTTCCGCTGATAAGTAAAACCAGGTATTTATGCAATTGCTTTTTGCTGTAAACCAAATCGCGAATTTCAAAAGATTCATCAATAATGATTTTTTGTTCTACTGCGATATCGAGGTACAAAACTTTTTCAAAAATCGGAGATACATAGATGGCGATACTATGCTTATGGGTATTATAATTAAGGTTCTTAATAATTGTATTTAGCTTGTGCATTATCAAGGCAGTCATCTCGGTTGCATAATTTTCCTTTAATTCACGTTCTACATTATCAGCCGCGATCTTCAGGGAATGGTGCAACACATTTTTCAAACTCATTTTGGGTTCAAAAGGAAGGATAATTGAAACAGCGGGGCGGTAATGCACTACATCAATTAATTCGTGGATTTCAGGTGTAAGTAATTTATTCATCTGTTGATAATTATTGTATGCTGAGCAAATCTGACTACGATCCCTATTCATTCGGTACTAGGAGAAATGTAAACCCACTATTGAGCAATAATTAAAGCTAACTTTTAAGTGAGAAATAAAAACTGACAACGATCACTCATTACGTTGATTGTACTCATTTCAAGGCAATATGATTTGCTGGTTATTTGTTCTATACAGCTTATAGATTTTTTGAAGAAAATCTACTCGGAAATTGTAGCAAGCTTAGTATAAAAAAGGCAGTATGGATAACGCTTCACCCAAGTCGTCAAATCTTCAAAATAATATTGCCATTGCTGTAATATTCCACCAAATGGCCAATTGCTACCGCTATCTAGGTAATGCTGAACGATTTAGAGCCATTGCTTATGAAAATGTCTCCAAAATTTTGCATAATATGCAACAAGATATTGCTGCCTACGCCACCGATATATCAACCCTAGATGCTATTGGAGGTATTGGAAAAGGCATCGCACAGAAAATTATTGAATACTTACAGTCTGGAAAAATTGAAACATTTGAACATCTCAAACAACAAGTTCCTTTTGAGTTACTTGACCTAATGGACATCAGTGGATTTGGCCCCGCCACTTTGCGAACATTGAACCAACAACTGAAAATTTGCAAAAAAGAGGATTTGGTACGAGCACTTAAAAAGAATCAATTAAAGAATGTAAAAGGATTTGGTGACAAAAAAATTGAGCAACTTCAACGTGCGTTAAAATTGTACAAGCAGCCGGATCGAATGCAACTGAAAGGGGCAGAAAAAATAGGTATAGCAATTCTTCAGCAAATAAAGACAATTCCAGGGGTTGAAAAAGCGGTTCTTGCCGGAAGTTTGCGACGAAAAAAAACTACCATTGGCGATATTGATATTGTATTAGAGGCTAAATACACTCATCGAAAAAAAATTGTCGATCAATTTATTCATCTGCCCTCTATTGAGCGTGTATTGTCAAAGGGAAGTACCAAGGCTAGTGTGCTACTTAAACATTCAGGTATACAGGTAGATATCAGATTAGTCAACAGATTTGAATTTGGTGCCGCCCTCCTCTACTTTACCGGATCAAAAGAACACAATATCAAACTTAGGTCAATCGCTAAAAATAGCGGGTACAAAATAAATGAATACGGCTTATTTGATATCAAAACCGACAAAAGATTGGCTGGTACAACAGAAGAGGAAATTTATCATTTACTTCATCTCCAATTCATCCCTCCTCAACTAAGACTTGACAACGGAGAAATTGAAAAAGCATACTTACCAATTAAGGAACCCCTAGCACCCAATAAATTTAAAAAAAATCTTCTTTATGCAAATGACTGAGGATGAACTTTCAATTAAAGCTTCAGAAATGAGCATCTGTAATTTACCTAAAACTGCCATCCAAAAAAAGAGTTTACAACAAAGGAGAATTAATTAAAACCTAATTACCCAAAATCCTATTCAATAAAATTTTTATTGTATTCCAGTTCCAGCCCTCCAATCTTCCACGCTGCACAACTAGAGCGTTATCAGCAGGCTGAAGTAAATAATAGTGAAATACAAATTTACCTAAAGGATGTTGCCATCCAATCATCTGGCCAAATCGAAGATCATTAAAAACTAGGGTATCGCCCCATTTTTCTACCGTATAAAACTGCTGGGAAAACCGTATCAATTTTGGCAAATCTTCCTTGCTACTCAACAGCTTCAACAAAGAATCATTGCGAGGGAAATACTGAAAATTGATTCCTTTTTTACGATCGAATGTGGACCTAAATCCAACATGATAGCCGCTATCATTACCTGCCACTACATACCACAACCAGTTTTGCAATGGTGCTGGACTGGTGAAATATCTTGTGTAGTGAATCTGTTGTTGTTGTAAAGTATTTTTTACTTCCCGATCAATAGTGGATTTATTAACTAGACAATACACTAAATACAATGCGCTTACCCCCAATCCCATCTGCCACCATTTTTTTCTTTGTGGCAATCTTTTTTTTAAATAAATAAGGGCTACACAGGCAATGGCTGGCCAAAGCGAAAAAAAGGGATCCGCTACATAAATGGCGTTAAAGGAAATACGTTGATGACTAAAAGGCTCCCACCAGCCTACTCCATAATTATTGAAAGCATCAATAAAAATATGGGCAATAATAACGCCTCCAAAAAATAGCATCCATTTTCCCAATCGAATATTATGAGGGCGATGCAAGTATTCGGCAAGCAGGGCAAATAATGGAGTAATAAAGGCACAAAACAAAAAAGAATGGGTAAATCCGCGGTGAGCCAATAAGCCGGAGGAGGTATCCATCCATAGAGCGCTTATAAAATCAATATCCGGGATGCTTTGTGCAATGGCACCCCAGAGCATGGCTTTTTTTCCGAGGGTCTTTCCAGCAAACGCTTCCCCCATGCAGGCACCTAGCGCTAGATGGGTAATAGAATCCATGGGAGCAGTTTAAAAATAATTTTACCAAGAATTAGGCAGCGACGAATACCGTCAGATCGAATCTATAGTTTTAACCAATGAAATCTAAATTTAATGCATTATTCTATACGTTTACAAAACAACTTACAGAGCGCCTCCCATACTCAGCAATAGATCATCCAATCCATCAATTTCAAAATGAACCAATAAAATAGAAAACAACTACGCTTGGCAGAATTATGAGCAATTTAAAACCCTTTACTAAAAATTTGAAACAAAAATCACATCGGCCTATTTATTTATTGTGCGCTATAAACAATGGAAATTTAACCTCCTTCATGAGGATATCCGCCATGCTTTCCCTAAACCACCTGCTAACGGTACTCCTTTGGTAAGCTCCCATCACAACCAGCACATTCTCTGATATTTGGTGTAGATGTTGTATAATTTCATCTTCTGCCCAACCCTTTAAAATGGTATATTTTACTTTGGGATAGTGCCTTTTCATAAACTCTTTCATCAATTTATTATCCGGAAGGTGCAGCGAAGAATTCACTGGATTAACCGCAATTACTTCAACATCCAAATGCTTCAAGACTGGAAGTAAATAACTGAACATTTTTATGGCATGTACCGATGAGGGCTCGCCGTCATATAATAATATAATTTTTTGGATAGGCTTGTATTTATAGGGAACCAAAAGCACCGGGCATTGCGATTCACTCAATAGTTCTCGGATGAACCGGGTAGGTAAATTTTCAGGGTAATGGGTTAAGGTTTCCTTAGCACTGATTATCATCAAGTCGGAATAAATCGTCTCATGCACCAAGTCGTGAATAGCAATTTTACGATCGTGATGCAGCGTAAATTGCAAACCGGCTTGCTTACAAGCCTGCTCAAAATCAGCTGCAGCTTCAGCCCGCAGGAGCTTATCTTTTTCTTCTTTTTTTTTAAGCCTTTCTTCAGAAACCCCCTCCTTTGAAATCAAATCATACACCTTATAACTTGTGTAAGTTGGATCATCCAAAAAAACTCCCACCAAATGGGTATTGGTTTGCTTTGCCAGATTCAAAGCATAGTCTCTAGTGCTTTCAGCATATTTAAGACCATCAAATGCCGCAGTAATTTTTTTCATGTTAAACTAATTTAATTGGCCAAATTGGAAAAGCAGTATGAATGGGGAAAATAAAAATGAGCTGGAATACACCAGCCCATTTACAAATTCAAAATTTAAACATAGGGAAATTATTTGTGGGCAATAAAAACCGGCAAACTGTGTTCCACGATAATATCTTTTACAAAACTCTTCTTAAATAGCAGCGACATACCCGAACGGCCATAAGATCCACTCACTAGCAAAGTCGATTTTTTTTGTACAATCCATGAGCTGAAATATTTTTTTGGGTTAATATCCAGCTTAAAGAGCGTAAGGTCGCTGAAATGCCTAGCAGCCAATTCCTCTATTTGAATTTTGTCCGGAAAATCTTCCTCCGGATCTTCATTGGCATATACTAGCAGGGTTTGCTTTGCTGTTAATTCTGGGAACAAGTATGCAAATTGCTTAATTGCATAGACCGACTCCTCAGTGCCATCATAGGCAAGAATAATACTTTCTGGAAAATCAAATTTTTCGGGAACCAGTAAAACGGGGCAGGCCATTTCATGCAGTGCTTCTTCTAAATAATCATTGATTGAGTGAATACCTAAATTACCATAAAACACTTCGCTACCCAATATCATTAAATCAGCATACCGGCTTTCCTTCCTCAAATCTGGCAGGGCCAAATCAAACAAATCTTTATGTACCCGATAATCAATACCATTGCCTTTGCAAAGTTTCTCAAACTTATCAATGTTTTTCTGAATCTGATCTGTATCAGTTTGCTCAATCAATGGGATATAAGGAGTACCCACACCATCCGCATAACTCCACAAATTAGCTAACTCTGCCTGCGGTAAAAATACACCCGTCAGTAAAATAGGCTGCGATTCATTCAGACGGCGGGCAAACTCAAAAGCGCCTTCAGAAAAATGAATGCCGTCAAAAGCTAGGATTATTTTCTTCATATTCAATAATTTAGTCTTATTAAAAAAACTTCAGCCATGGACAATCTGATAAAGACGATTAGCGTTTTTATCAGATCAAATGAGATCCAGCTTAACTTTTCTATAAAAAATGCAGAAGCTGTAATCAGGATTGAAGGTATTTAAAATACAATTTCTCAAAAATGACAGTTGACATGAAAAACCCTGATATTAATCAGGGGTAGATTTTAACGATTTAAAAAATGGATGGAAATGCAGAGGGAAAATTAAAAATGACAGACAGCTGAAGGGTGAATATATATTATTACAAATAAGAGTAACTCCAAATCAATGGAGGGAATTATTCAATTGAAATGATATTTAAAAAATTGCTAAAAAAAAACTAGTAGTTAATTGAAACGCTTTTCTAATTCCAGCGCCTTTGGGAAAAGAATATTATTTTCAAGATGGATGTGCAGATGCAGGTCTTCCTCAAATTCTACTAACATCCGGTAAAGTAAAATATAGCTTGCACAAGCATTTTCAGGTAAAGTGTAATTACTGGAAAGCTCCCTGATTTCAGCCAAATGATTACCTACCATCTCATGCTCCATCTCCATCATATTGATTGGATGCTGAACAGTTCCAAAATGAGCAGCCTGAAGCGGCTGAATATGATCTTTTTCGGCTACCAATGCTTTAATATAGGGAAACAACACTCTTTCTTCTTTCATCATATGTGCCATCAATTCACTATTTACCGCTTCTACCAATTGGCGAATTCGAAGCAATTCGGGATGATGGGCTCCATGCACCTTCATTACTTTTTTTGCATAAATCACTATTTCAGGTAAAAATTTAACAATATAGCTATGATGGGTATTTACAATGTAATCAGCTAAAAAATCAAGGCTCCAGTCACCATAAGGAAGCGGACGAGAACTGGGAGATTTATCTAAGAGTTGAAGTTCCTGTTCTACTTTGGTAACATCTAAACCCTTTTCTTTACAAGCCTGTTGAACTGTTTTTTTACCCCCACAACAAAAATCCAAACCATACTTTTTAAAAACCTCTGCCTTCCTAAGATCCTTAGCTACAATTTGACCAAGGCTTTCTCCCTGACCATCAACAGCAGATTTTGAAATCTTCACTTTCCAGCATTGAGGCCCCTGCTCTAAATATTCCCAAATAAATACGTTCCCTCTTTCGGCCAACAACTGATAATACAGCGGTTTGGGATCATGGTCATTGTGAATGACTAGGCTTTTTCCATCTAGCAACTCATCAAAACGGATAAAAATAGTAGGATGTTTTTGTTGAGGCTGCAGCAGGGTAACATCTAGGAAATTTTCAGTTATTATTTGCATACGATTTATTTTTATTTTTCACAATTAAAAGACAATACAATTTTAGTATGGTAAAATAATTCAACGATTTTTTCAATAATAAAAATCAGGATGGGTTTTCCAAATAACAAATGCTAGATGACGTATTCATTTTCTCTAAACCTATTTCATCCTGAATAATTTCTAATAGTTGATTTGCCTGTAATTGATTAAAATCTTCGTGGAGAATTTTTTTAACCCCAAAGCCTGATAAATCAAAATGAAGATCCGCTTTCAGGGAATGATTATCCAGACAGGCCTTTACACAAGCCAGTGGGCAACCATCGATGGCAATAATTTTTCTTCCGGAATGAGCTATCATCAAAAGCTTTTTTACATTTCCACCTACCCCTGCAATACAAGACATTTCTGCAATTCCCTTTTTGTCGAGCTGTACAGCCAGCTGATTGGACATCTGCGCTGCACTGGAGCATCCAGAGCAGGAATATACCAATGGAAGTCCGTCTTTACTATTTTGAACTACCGTCATTTACTGAATTGTACTTCTCAGCTGTTCAAAATAAAATTGCACACGCCAAAGGATGTGTATTTTAATAACCACCACTAGGTAATGAAGCATTTTAAAGGGCTGCTTTATTGAGATCATAATAATCAATTCAATGTTTACAATGGGTAGGGCTCATATTGACAGATTCCCTTTTAAAAGACACCTGAAACAATATTATTATGCAAAAATAATAAATAAAGATAACTTTATCCTTTATTGTTTTAAATTAATCATTCATTTGGAGAAAATATAGTTAATGCAAACTCGGTGGTTAAAGAATGGCTAACGTTGATTCGAGGCTTGTAGTACAATGGGATTACTACAGTATACAATTAAAAACAAACAAAATGCTAAGCATAACTAAGATTGTTCATTTTGAAATGGCCCATGCCATCCATGGCTATTTAGGTGCCTGTAAAAATATCCATGGCCATTCCTATGAATTACAAGTAACCATCACCGATGGAAAAGCAATCAATGAATATATTCCTGCGCCAGGATTTATCATAGATTTTAAAGAATTAAAGAATTGTATTACTAAAAACATACTGCAAACATTTGATCATACCATTTTATTATCAACAGCCTACTTAGCAGATCACCCAGCACTTCGCTCTATGGAAAATCTACTTGAATGGGAAATGGAACCAACTGCTGAAAATTTGCTGATCTTTATAAAAAAAACACTATTCAAAAATCTACCCAACGGCACCAGGTTAATAAAACTGAAGTTGTTAGAAACAAGGGATTCTTTTGCAGAGTGGTCCAATGAGTTACATTTACTTTAATATAATTAGCACAACTATAAATACACCCCATGTTTTCAAAAGCGACAGAATATGCACTAAGGGCAACCATTTATCTGGCTAAAAAAAGCAGTCCGGATAAAAAAATAGGAATTGGTGAAATCGCAAAAGCCATTGATTCGCCACCATCCTTTACTGCCAAAATATTACAATCACTTACCAAAGACAATACATTGGTAAGCTCAGTCAGGGGACCCAACGGAGGTTTTTTTCTGACTGAAAATGCTAAAAAACTTCCGGTGCGTGCTATTCTGATAGCGATGGGTGAAGATGAGGTACTTGAAAAATGCGTACTTGGCTTAAAAAGATGCTCTGAGGTTCAACCCTGTCCGATGCACGAACAATACAAATCGATTAAGCAACTATTGATTAAATTATTTACAAATAAATCCATTCAGCAACTTGCCAATGAAATCAAAGAGGGAGAAGTTTATATCAGCAACAAAATCAACCATCAATAATCCATCCAGCAAAGGCTGAATACAATTTAACAATTTCGATTTGTAGCACAACCAATAAATACAATTGAATTAAAATTGCAATATCTTGATTACCAACTAATTATATACTTATTGAAAACTTATAATAGCCAATTATAGCAAAAAGGGGCTACCATTTTACTTCAAATTACAGCGTAAAAAATGAAGGGGCAGTAAGATTTCTTACTATCCTGAATCAAAAAATGAATTTAATAAATTAAGCCAATTCCATTTAACTAATCTTTTGAAATAAAAAAATCAATAATTTAGCGTATATTTTCCTAAACGTCCTATTTTGATCGCTCACAAATTTTTGATTTGACAACCACTTGTATAATTCTTATTTGCCTTTCTTTCATCGCAGGATTTTTAACTGCCTGGGCCTTGCGTTCCATCACATTAGTCAAAATAAAAAAATCAAAAAATAGTATAGAAGGTTTTCTTAAAAGTGAAAAACTGATGAAGGAAACGATTCAAAAAGAGAATAGCTTACTCTACCAATCGAAGCAAACCACTGAAAATGATTTTTTAAAAAAACAGCTTGAAGCAATAGCCATTATCAAAATGCAAGAACAGGACATCTTGCTGTTACAGAAAAGCAATGAAGAAACAGAAGCTTTGATGCAGGCCGGATTACCAGGAGTCAATGACCTAAAGCTAAAATTATTAGAGGCCAATAATACAATTGCTCGTATCAAAGGACAAATGGAATTAAGGGAAAAAGCCGCTAAAAAATCTCCCGATCAGTAGAATTTACCAATCCTTCATTTTTTTAGCTGCACTTGAAATTTAGTTGTACTAAAACTTAACATTGAAATTGGCACCCGTATATTAAATTTGTATTATCTTTTACCCAATTTATATAACCATGGCTACCAAACAACCTACAGTAAATAAAATATCTACCCCAAAGAAAACCTTATTAGCGGAAGTAGTGCTTCAAATTTCAAAGGCAGTGCCGGCTTTAAGCCCATTGCTGGGAGAAAAGAAATTTGAAAAACGAATCAAAAAAGCTGCAAAATTGCTGATTGAAGGAATAAAAGCAACTGAGCCATCAAAAGCAGCCCTAACAAAAACTGCCCCCATTCAATTACCTGTAGCAAAAAAATCAGCTCCCTCAAAGAAGAAGACGGTGAAAGCTGTTGCTGTAAAAAAATCGTAAATAAGTAATCGCCAACGCCCTGCTTTATTGGAATTGAAACCCAGTGTTTATAGGTAGGTTTTCTAACGAATACTTATTTTATGCTAGAGTGCCTTTTCAGTCAGGATTGCCCTTTTTCGTCTATAAAAGAAGATTACGGTAAAAAAAAGAATTCCTAGTGAAACTGCAGATTGAGCATATGAAAAATTAATTAACAGCTTACTCCAGTTTAATCCACTCATAAAAAATTCCTTATACAAGGTCAACCCTACACTTCCAAGATAACCGGTTGCATCGCAGATATAAACAAAAAATCCTGCATTGGCTTTCATCCTAAACAGTGCGATGGTTCTTTCAAACAAAGCTACCTGCATTGGTATGTATGCAAGAAACAATCCCATTCCTAACAACAGCATCCACCAGAAAGCGGAAAGCACATGTAGTTGAAACAAGAAAGTAGACATCGCTCCCAATAAAAGACCAAAACCTATCAGTCCGGTAGTGACCCAAAAACCCTTGATATTACTTTTAATCAGTGACAAACTGGCTAGCACAATTAATACAATTAAACCAGTAATTGTTTCTGTTTGTGCAAAAACATCTTTGTTCCATTTACCCTCAATTTCCTTCCATATTTCTACGGAAAAATTATCTCTAAAATCACGCATCGTAGCAAGCAAGGCGTAAATAATGATAAAGCCAAGTAACCCCATTCCGTAATCGCGAAGCACTTTTCTTTTGTCTTCTTTACTCATAGGTGTGCGGGCTGATCTTGAAGCAATATCTTCGGGAGTAGGTGCGGGTATTACTGAAAGCATCCAAACGAAAAACAAAAACAGGGGTAGGAAAATTAAACCGATAACCGGAGGGAGCCAAAATTCAGAAATTGCAGGAACCCAACCATGTAAATAAAAATAAAACGTTTTTAGAATGCCGGAAGAAATGATCAGACTGATGCTTAAACCGGTACCTAATACTTCGGTAAATCGGCGTCCTTCCAAGTAACTAAAAACAACTCCCCAAACCATCCCCAGGGGAAGGCCATTTACAAACAGAAAAATAAAATTGTATGGATATGGAACCAGCCCAAAAAACAATAAGGCTACTTCTGCTATAAGAATAAGCACAATAATCAAATTTCTTCTACTAGAAGCCTTTAACTCGGATATCACTTTAATGCCTGCAAATTTTGACAACATGTAACCGAACACCTGCGCTATAATCAATACCGCTTTATAGTCGATGCCCCAAAGCTTATACTCACTATAGGTACCGGCGCTGAATGGCTTTCTAAATGCATACATACAGAAATAAGTTCCGAAGGCTGCAATCATACACCATACAATAAAAAAACCTTTGGAGCTGGAAAGCAGTTGCTGTAGTTTAGATCCGGTAGTAGTTGACATGTTTTTCAAAATTTCAAATAGGATGATTTTATAAATATACTGGATAAGAAAATATACCTCTTTTTCAATGTTATTCAAAGTAGCCTAATTCATGCATACTACCACAGTTTTTTTGAAACCGAGGATTTTCAACTAGCGCTCCCACCACCCTATTTCTATACTAGTTAGCCGCTTCGCTTTTGTGATCTAGCCAGCGCACATTTATCCAGCCATTCTTTACTAAAGGGATCTATTTTTCCAAACCGACTGATATTAAAATGAGTGAAATCAAATGGATTTGGCTTGCCTGCAATCATCTCCGCAAAAGCAAGTCCCACACCCCCTGCCACAGAAATACCCGCACCTGCACAGCCTGTTGCCGCGAACAGTTGCTGCACTCCAGGAACAATGCCCATACTTAAATTATTATCCGGCGTATAGCCTGAAAAACCTGCCATATAATATTTGAGTCCGATATCATATACCCTTGGAAAAAAACGGGCAAGTTGATCTATGACTTCCGAAAGGTCGCCCACCCCTTTGTCGGGGCTAAATAAAAATTCGCTAATATCAGGGGGTATATCGGAGGGAGAGCTTGTAAAAGACTTGGATTCGCGGATACCAAAAAGTAAACTTCCACCTTCGGGCCTTGCATATGCTTGTACGTCGGGTAAAATAACAATGGGAGAGTTGACGGGAAAAAGATCATTTCTTTCCGTGATCCAGTATTGACT
>CANIMM010000044.1 GCA_947468255.1 Chitinophagaceae bacterium
AAAAACAATCGGATGTGTAGGTGGAAATGCGGTTATGTCTGCAGTGATTCAAAACCCTACGAACAATGATTTATATCAGTGGGTAAAAAATGGGATTAATTATAGTGGAACCGCAATGATACAGAACAGTTCTATTTCATTTAATAATTTATTACTGCAGGATTCAGGACAATATGCTTTAAGGGTTATCAACAGCTGTGGTAGCAATACAAGTAGTAGTGCGGCACTGGTGGTGGTGGGAAATCCTATCATATCGCAACAGCCTGTTAATATGACGGTATGTTCCAATGTTCAATTGATAGACCCCGTTATCGCCAGCTCTTCAGATAATGTATTAAATTATGTATGGTATAAAAATGGGGTGCTTCAACCTTCCTTACTTACTTCACAATTGGTTTTTAATGCAATATCTTCCAGCGATGCAGGAAGTTATAAAACCATTGTTACCAATGGATGTAATAATTCAGTTACTTCCAATACGGTACAAATAACTGTCAAAGAATTAATAAGTTTAAATTCTCAAATAAGCAATAAAACAGTTTGTGTTGGCAACTTGTTAAATGTAGACCTTACAGGGCAGCTAGATAATATAGATAATAATACCACTTACAATTGGAAATTAAATAATATCAATTTAAATTATGCTAGTGCAAATACAATTAATTTGCAAAATCAAAATATTTTGAGAACTGATGCAGGAACTTATTCCATTGCTGCAAAAAATGCCTGTGGAAATAGTCAAATACAGTTGTTTGACTTAAGCGTTAACGGCGTTCCTTCAATAACAACACAGCCTGTTTCTGCAGCTATTTGCGAGGGAAGCAACTTTGGGAACGCTGTGTATATTTCAAACCCTGACCAGTTATTCAACGCTTATCAATGGCTTAAAAATGGCGCTCAAATTCCGGGAGCTACCGCTAGCACTTATACCATCAATAATGCAACTTCCTCAGATCAAGCACAATATCAAGTTAGTATTTCAAATCAATGTGGCGTCATTCAAAGTATAATTACCTCATTGCAAATAAATCCAAAACCATTTTTGCAAATACAAGCTACTACTCCAACTAGTCAATGTTTTAATGGCAATAGTTTCAGTTTAAACAGCATTATTCAATTGTCTGATAATTCTGTCCCGCTTATAAATTGGAACTTTGGAGATGGCGCCTCCAGTAGCCTCACATCCGTGCAACACTCATACAATACTTCCAATACTTTTAATGTTGAGCTATCTGCTGTTTCTTCAAAAGGTTGTGTAGGAAATGCTTCCCAAATTATCTATGTCAATGGTTCACCATTTATTTCACAGCAGCCAACCAATTTAAATATATGTGAAGGGGGAGGAGTTGACATTGGTTTGCAAGTAAGGCATAATCCAAATCAACAATTTGGATATCAATGGTATTTCTCTGATCAAATTATACCCAATGGAACAGATTCAGTTTACAAAATAGCTAATTTGCAATCAGCCCAAACCGGTTTTTACAAGGTGCTTATTCAAAATCAGTGTGGTAATATGATGTCCAATTCAATGCAGTTAAAAATGGCGAAACCACCATTGGAAACGATTGCATTTGCTGATTCAGTAAAGGTTTGCGACTTAACCGAAACGACGCTTAAACCAACCATTTATTCCATATTACCCAATACATTCCAATGGTATAAAAATGAAATGCCAATCATTGGTCAAACCAATGACTCATTACTATTTCGAAATTTCACCATTGCCAATAATGGAAAATATTATGCTACCGTTCAAAATAATTGTGGTCTAATAACTACCGCTACAATAAAATTAATTGATAGGGTAGCTCCAATTTCATCCCAGGTTGCTGTTTCAGATACCATCTGTCATGGATCGACTATTTCTTTAACCTTCAATAAGACAAGCTTATTGAATAATGATGATACTTCCACATATAGCTGGTACAAAGACGGACAGCTACTAAATTTAAAAAATGACAAATTACCAATTGCATCATTTAAATACAGCGATGTAGGTGCTTATGATTTAAAAATTGGTAATCATTGCGGATCTATACAAATCCCTATTACCAATTTGGTTATGAACTATCCAAAAATCGGCTTTAAGGTGGATACGGCAAATGCTTGTAAAGAAAACCTTTCAATTCATTTAGTGGATACCAGTATGGGCTTATTTACTGTTGCACGGAATTATTGGTATAGCGAAAAAAACACCTTGCTTTTGAGAGATGCTTCTATCGTAGATCATATTTTCACCCTGCCGGGCAAATATAAAATTTTACATGCTATTACAGATGCTAAAGGATGTTCTTCAGATACTTTGTATCAATATGTAACTAACTACGGCAAACCCACTGCATCATTTGCAATTAACGACACTTGTTTTTCTTTCTCATCAATACCAATGAATACTTCCACTTTAGGTTTTGCCAGTACGTTATTTACTAAATTCACTTGGAATTTTGGCGATACTACCATCGTAACAAATGAATATGCAACCCCTAAATATTTGTACAAAACCCCTGGCCAGAAAAAAATATTCCTTACTGTTACTACTGATAGCAGTTGCGTAGCAGATACTATTACTAAGTCTTTTATGGTATTCGGAAAACCACTGGCACAATTTGCTATTCAGGATACTTGTCAAGGGTTTCCAGTAAATATGTTTAGTAATTCGCTTACGCAATTCCAGCCAGATAGTATTGGGCAGGTGATTTGGAATTTTGGCGATTCCACTGCAACTAGCTCTTTAAAGAATCCAGTGCATATTTTTAATCAATATGGTGCTTATAAAATTAAACTAAGGGCATATAGTGCAACTTGTCCAATGCTATATACAGATACCACTGTTAATTATACTATAGTTCACCCTAGAGATAATTTAGTTTATCCAATCGTTCATGCTGTCAAATTTGAACCTAGGCAATTAAATGCCATTAATTCCGGAGTCAATTATAATTGGTACCCTTTTACTGGTTTGAATGATTCTAAAATTAAAAACCCTACAACAAGTATTGATTCAGGAAAAGTGGTGTATACTATTACCATTAAAGACTCTTCGGGATGTATTTATAAAGATAAACAAGAAGTTTGGTCGCTACCGGTAAGTCAAATTTATGTACCTACCGCGTTCTCTCCTAATGGGGATGGTATTAATGATTTCTATCAGCCAGTATACGTAGGTATCAAATATTTAGAATACTTTAGAATTGCAGATAAGAACAATCGCCAAATATATATAACCAATAATCTAAATGATAAATGGGATGGAACACGTAATGGAGTTTCTGTTGTTGCGGATGCTTATATTATGGATGTTTCTGGAATTGATATGCAAGGAAACCGAATTAAAAAACAGGGTGTATTGATTTTAGTTAAATAATAAAATGTAAGTTCAAGTAATAAGTGCAATTTTTTGTTGTAGCACTTGATAAGGGATCGTTTCTTAAGAAAACAATACAAAAGCGGCTTTAAAAACAGTTCTATCCTTTTACGCCATTTTTATTATTAAAGCCAGTGCTTGTAGTTGAATTCAATTTTTATGGTTCTTTTTAATTAAATATTTAGCATCCTCTTTTTTAGTAAAGTCACAAATACATCAAATGCATTACTTTTATTGAATGTAATTTTCTTCATTGCTATTGAATGATTACCTCAAATGTAAAGTTGAGCATTTACATATTTTGACTTCTTTATAACATTGATATAAAAACAATCAAAAAAATGGAAAATGTAACTGCCGCTGCACAATCAATTTCTAACAGCACTGTCCCATCAGCATCTTTGCAACTAAATAGGGTGGCATCTGTAGATGTTTACCGTGGTTTTGTAATGCTATTAATGATGGGAGAAGTTCTTTCTTTCTCCTCGGTGTCGCAAGCATTACCTGATAATGCTTTCTGGGGTTTTCTGCATATGCAACAAAGCCATGTTGAATGGACCTGGCTGGCATTGCACGATATGATTCAGCCCTCTTTTACGTTTTTAGTTGGAGTGGTATTACCTTATTCTATTGCAAGTAGAAAAAGCAAGGGGGCAAAAGTTGGAAGCCTGATGGGGCATACCATTAAGCGATCTTTAATCCTCATTTTTCTAGGGGTGTTTTTAAGATCAATGTATTCAACACAAACCAATTTTACTTTTGAAGACACATTGTCACAAATAGGTTTGGGGTATACATTTTTAGTATTGCTTGGATTTTATTCTCAACGAGTGCAGGTCATTTCGCTGATCGTTATATTGGTAGGCTACTGGCTCGCCTTTGCATTGTACCCTTTACCTGGACCAGGATTCGATTATGCAGCAGCAGGAGTGACCGCAGATTGGGAGCATAACCTAACCGGTTTTGCAGCACATTGGAATAAAAATACCAATATTGCTTGGGCCTTTGATCAGTGGTTTTTAAATCTATTTCCACGAAAAACACCATTTACAAATAATGGGGGAGGGTATTCAACGCTTAGCTTTATTCCAACTTTAGGAACGATGATATTAGGTTTGCTGGCTGGAAATACATTGCATTCAGCTAAATCGGCAAAAGAAAAATTGAATTTCTTTATTAAAATGGGCCTCGCACTTTTAATGGTTGGTATTATATTGCAGGTTACTGGTATCAACCCTATTGTAAAGCGTATTTGGACTCCAGCCTGGACGATATTTAGTGGTGGTATCTGCTTTTTATTCCTTGCTTTTTTTTACAGCATGGTCGATATGGCAGGTAAAAAGAAATGGTCCTACTTTTTAATGGTGATTGGAGCTAATTCTATAGCAGCTTATGTAATGGCTGATGCGGGTTTAAGATCATTGATACGCAAGTCGCTTTTCATTCATTTTGGTCCAAATTTTGATAAAATACTCGGTGATCCTTATGCCAGTTTGGTAAGTGGTGGAATTACACTGTTTATTCTTTGGCTAATATTAAATTGGCTATACAAGAAAAAAATATTTATTAAAATTTAGACTTTTTAGACAAGGATTATTTTATAAAATAAAACAGTAAAGTACTTCCATAAATTAATAGGATTTTAAAAATAACGATGAATATACCAATCCAAAGTTTAAGTGTATCCATTTGTATGATTTAATAAACCTGTAATGAGTATTCTTTTAAATTGGAAGAATTAATAAAATACCATGGACGCAAAGCAACCAATAAAAATATTCAACGCAAAAATAATAACACCAGATAAAATGATTGATGGAGGTTCAATTCTCATTCAATTAAATAAAATTGCTGCTATTAGTAATGGTAATATTGAAGTGGCAGATTGTATAGCAATTGACGCAAAGGGTAAATATGTTTCACCAGGTTTTATCGATATTCATGTACATGGTGGTGGAGGGTATGATTTTATGGATGGAACTGAAAATGCCTTTTTAGAAATTGCAGCAACGCATGCAAAATTTGGGACTACTTCCATGTTACCCACTACGCTCACTGGTACTAAAGATGAGATGCTTCAAATTTTGGGGGTATATGAGGGTGCCAATCAAAATAATGTAAATGGAGCTCAATTTCTTGGAATGCACTTAGAAGGTCCCTATATCTCCATGAATCAGAAAGGAGCGCAAGACCCTAGGTACATAAGGGATCCCTTGCCCGAGGAGTATGAAGAAATATTGTCGCAGTTTTCCTGTATTAAAAGATGGAGCGCTGCGCCCGAATTAAAAGGGGCAATTGAGTTTGGAAGATATGTGAAATCAAAAGGAGTGCTGCCAGCTTTAGCGCATACAGATGCTGTTTATGATGAAGTGGTAAAAGCATTTGAAAATGGCTATACATTAGCTACACATCTATATTCGGCAATGTCGGGCGTTACAAGGCGAAATGCTTTCCGGTATGCAGGTGTGGTGGAAAGTGCTTTTATCATTGATGAGATGGATGTTGAAATTATTGCGGATGGCGTTCACCTTCCAGCTCCACTACTGAAATTGGTTTATAAAATCAAAGGGGCAGATCGCACTGCATTGATAACAGATGCAATTCGACCAGCAGGTACAGCGGTTACTGAAAGCATTTTAGGGAGTATTGAGAATGGCCTAAAAGTAATTATTGAAGATGGAGTAGCAAAGCTCCCTGACCGAACTGCTTTTGCTGGTAGTATCGCAACTGCCGATCGATTGGTAAGATCAATGATTAATTTAGCTGATGTATCGTTGGTGGATGCTATTAAAATGATATCGGCTACACCAGCCCGTATTATGGGAGTGCTGGATAAAAAAGGAACATTGACCGCTGGTAAGGATGCGGATATCGTAATCTTTGATGAAAATATTAATATAGCAATGACAATGATCAATGGAAGGATAGTTTATCAGAGCAACTAATAAAACCTGGAAATCTTTTTTTAATACCCAAAGCGTCGATTTACTTGATTTACTTTTTCGCCAGGCATTTAGCAATCATACCCACAATTTTAAAATGCATGAAATACGCTTATACTGTTTTTTTAATACTTTTTTTCTTTGTTACTTCATTTTCATCTTTTGCACAGCAAAAGAAAAAACCCAATATCCTATATATTTTAGTGGATCAATGGCGTGCCCAATCAACAGGATATGCGGGTGATCATAATGTTAGCACGCCTAATTTAGATAGATTGGCTGGTAAAAGTATTAACCTGACGCATGCGGTTTCTGGAATGCCGGTTTGCACCCCTCATAGAGCTTCTTTTTTAACTGGACAATACCCGCTAACACACGGAGTTTTTATGAACGATGTTCTTTTAGATTCCAATAGCAATACCATCGGGAAAGTGTTTAGGGAAAAGGGATACCAAACGGCCTTCATTGGAAAATGGCATTTGGATGGCCATGGGCGTAGTTCGTATATTCCAGTTAGCCGTCAACAGGGTTTTGATTATTGGAAGGCACTTGAGTGTACCCATGATTACAATCATTCTGCCTATTACGAGGGAAATTCTAAAGAAAAAAAATATTGGGAAAGCTATGACGCCATCTCCCAAACTCAAGATGTATGTCAATTTTTGAAGACACAAAGCAATGCATCGGATCCATTTTTTTTAGTGTTATCCATTGGCTCGCCACATGATCCTTATAACACAGCTCCTGTACAGTATCAGAAAATGTATGACAATAAGATCTTTACAATTCGGGACAATGTACCAAAGGAAAATATTGAATGGACTCAAAAAGGGCTTCGCGGCTATTATGCACATATGACTGCAATCGACGATTGTATCGGACAATTGTGGCAGGTGCTGAAAAATCAGGGGTTAGATGAAAACACAATCATCGTTTTCACCTCAGATCATGGTGATTTAATGGGTTCACATGGAGCATGGAATAAACAACAACCTTATGATGAAAGTATTCGTATTCCGTTTTTGATTCATTATCCCAAAGCCTTCGGATCGAATGGTAAAACTTCCAAAATCTTAATCAATTCTCCTGATATTATGCCTACGCTATTAGGTTTGAGCGGAATAAATATTCCATCATCTGTTGAAGGAAAAGATTTTTCTCAAATACTTTTAGGCAAAAAGAAAAATGATGTTGCATATACTTTGATTTCCTGCGTTCAGCCTTTTGGTCAATGGTCGCGCAGAAATGGAGGAAAGGAATACCGTGGCATCCGGACAGAAAATTACACCTATGTACGTGATTTAAAAGGCCCTTGGTTATTATTTGATTGTGTCAATGATCCTTTCCAGCTCAATAATTTGGTGGGCAATAAAGCATTTTTAAATTTACAAAAAAAGATGGATCGGGATTTACTGAATGAATTGAAGCAACGAAAGGATGATTTTTTACCCGGTTTGGATTATGTAAAAAAGTGGAAATATGTAATTGACTCTACCGAAACAGTGCCCTATTTAAAAATAAATTACCAGGGATTACCTACCACTGACTCCACTTCGGGTTATCCAAGTGTAAAATAGTAGCTTGCTATAAAGTGGAGCCTCCATTTATAGCTAGCTAGTACTTTAAATGGAGGCGATCATTTATACACCACCGTAAAACTCTGCGAAGTACTATTAGAAGGGGTTGCCACCGATGATACTTTAATGGTAGCGGTACACCAATGTTGCTGTGGAAGATTAATGAGTTGCAAATTATTGGCAGCTGCTGTACCCGTAACCGCCGCATTTTGGGCAATAGTAGCACTGGTGTTTTGATCCACTAAAGTTGTTTCGATAGTGATGCCCCTTGATGATGGCATTGTTGAACTGAGGGTGGCAGTTACTGCAAATCCATTGGTTAGAGAAACACTGTTATTAGTAGCACTGATGGTAAATGCAACAGGTGTTTCCACAGGTGGAGGTGTAGGGGTTGATCCTCCAGCATCAGACGACTTGGAACAGGAAATAAAGGAAGCGATCAGGATTGGAAGAAATGCGATTGTTTTATTCATAAAAATGATTATTTGCTAATGATTACACCTTCGGTTTGATTATAATTATTTCCAGTGATCCTGATAAAATAATTACCCGAAGGCAGGTTATTAATTGGAATAGTAGTTAATTTATCTTTTGTTTTTACCAGTTGAACGGTTCGTCCGTCATTGGTAACCAATCGGATTTCTAAAGTGGTTGAAGGCGCCTCCCTGAATTTTACTAGCACTACTGGGGATGCCGGATTAGGGAATATAGTGGCCAAATTACTGACACTAGTTGTTGCTGGATTGTTGAGGGCTGTAACGACAAGATTAAAGCTATCACTGACAGTGTTACAACCTTCTGAATTGGTAATCTGAATTTTATAAGATCCAATAGCAATCGGTTTGTAAGTGTCCGCCGTTGCGCCAAATAAAGAAACATTATTTAGCGACCATTGGAAACTAGTCGCCGATGAATTGGTTGACAAATTGGATCCATTCCAAGTGATTACTGGTTTGGGTAAGGCTGATTTAACTGTTATGACTGTTGGAAGGGAACCGGTTTTACAACCACCGGTCGGACTTACTATTGTATCGGTGTATGACCCACTTGTGTTGGCAGAGTAAGTATTACTAACAGCCCCTGAAATTTCTACATTATTTTTATACCATTGGTTTGCGCTAGCGGTATTACTAGTTAATACAACTGAATTACCTTCACAAAATGTGATACTTGATCCAGCTGAAATAGTTGGTACCGCAGGTGTTACCGGTTGTGCCGTTATAGTAACAAGAGTTGCTGAACTGGTGCAGGTGCTTGTATTTCTAGAAGTTATACTATAGCTTCCGGCTGTAACTGAAGAGAATATACCGGTAGTATTGGTATAGTTTATACTGTCGATGCTAAATGTTAATCCGGTAGTTGCAGAGCTTACCGTAATGGTTCCAGTTGCAACAGTACAGGTTGGTTGAGCTGTAACACTTGCCGTTGGAGCAGCAGGTGTTGCAGGTTGTGCTGTTACGGTTACAGTGACTGCAGGGCTAATAACATTACTTGCATTTTTTGAAGTTACTTTATACGTACCTGCTACAACTCCGGTAAATATGCCGGTAGTATTGGTATAAGTTACACGATCGATACTAAATGTAAAACCTGCTGTAGGGGAACTCACTGTAATGGTTCCTGTAGCAACAGTACAACTTGGTTGAAATGTAACACTAGCCGTTAAAGCAGCAGCAGAAGAAATAAAGGTGAACCCAGTTTTAGTTGCAATACCAAAGGAAGTGGTAACACTAACACTGCCACTGGCACCAGTTCCAACAACTGCTGTTATGGTAGTATTATTTACTACGATAAAAGAAGCAGCAGGACTGCCTCCAAAACTTACTGAGGTGGCACCTGTCAGATTGGTACCTGTAATGGTAACTGTTGCACCAGCAGCTGCAGAAGCAGGTGTAAAAGAGCTAATGTTGGGAAGCGATTCAGAGAATCCCATGGAAGAAAAAAGACCTCTTCCAAAAGTGGCTGCAATTACCATTTTATCGGATGCTCTAATTTGAAACATATCCGTTCTTACATTGGAAAATCCGGAATTTTTAGCAGTCCAAGTAGGATTGGTATTATTGAAATTGATGGTACCATAAATGCCTAATTCAGTAGCCAATATTACTTCAGTTGAGCTATGGTTAGGATTGAACATAGCCCACCTGACTGGCATATCTGGAAAATCACCCATCTTACTTACCCATGTAGTACCTCCATTGGCGCTATAATAAATTTTACTAGCTAATCCATAATTAAAGAAAGTCACTATCAATTCGTTTTCACTGCTGCCCATTTCAATACAGGAAATAGATCCGGTAGGTAATGTGCCGGTAATGTCCGTTTCCACGGGTGTGGCTCCATCTGCATTGGCTAATTTAATGAGTTTTCCAGAGGCAGTCCCTATCAATAAAGTAGTAGATGTAGTAGTATAAGGTGAAACTTTAAATGCGGTAGCAGCAGCTGTCAAATTAGTAACATTTAAAGAGTCTACTATTACTGCAGGAGCGTGGGTGATATTTTTTACTCGATAGATGCTTCCGCCACTAGTAGCATCACTGGATTTAAAAGTATAAAGGGCATGTATGTTATTGTCATAGCAAGCCGGATTAATAAAACTACCTGTATTATCACTGCTTAACAAATTCATATATGTGGTATCACCTTGTGCATTTGGATAAAACAAAGTGAAATTATTGTTCACATAACTCACTATTTGATAGTTAGGATTTACTTGATCAATAAAACAATATCCTCCATCGCCGCCATTTACATCAAGAGTCGTATTCAAATTGTCTGAATGAAATAGCTGGGTACCATTATCCTGTGCACCAGCTAGGTGATAGTTATAACCTGCAATTGGATGTATGGCTGCAGAATAAAACTGGGTTACATTATAATTTTTATTACGAGCAGCAATAACATCTTTAGTAGCTGAATTTAGAATATCAGCGGAGTAAAAAATACCACCATCATTTCCAAAAATGACGGTAGTTGAAGAACCTGGTTTAAAGCAGATAGCATGTTGATCTGCATGAACATAGGAACATTTTAGGTCATTTAGGTTGTTATTATTTGACCATTTTCCAATTTGGCCCCAGTTATCCCCTCCATCCAAAGATGCAAATAAATCGACCCCCCCAATGAGGAGATTTTGGGCATTGTTGGGATCTACCGCCATGGCTTGGTCATACCATACTTGCCCACGGGTAAAATCGTCTGCAGGCACTCCACTATCTGCATCTACGGGTATGGCAACAT
Organism: Chitinophagaceae bacterium; assembly: GCA_947468255.1. GTDB lineage: Bacteria > Bacteroidota > Bacteroidia > Chitinophagales > Chitinophagaceae > Ferruginibacter. The sequence goes on from CANIMM010000044.1 coordinate 11,127, forward strand.
CTGCCCAGCTAACGCCATTATTGGTTGATTTACGAATAACAATTGGTGCTGTTCCTGAAGAAGCTCCTTCCATAAAGCTGTAAATATAATTGGCATCAGAAGGAGCACAGGCTACGGTGACCCGACCACTTGTTGCAAGATTAAGCGTGTTAGAAACGGTCCAGCTAGTTCCATTATCAGAATATAATACACGCCCACCACCCTGATCACCACCGTAAGAATTTGATTTAGTACCCACCCATATTCTGTTAGAAGCACTGACACTAATGGATGCAGGTACATAATTGGCACCATTTGCAGCAGAAGGCATTACCTGCGTCCAAGTAGTCCCAAAATCTGCTGATCGATACATGCCTAGGCCAAAGTCACTAAACCATTTACCATTGTAGGATTCTTCATCAACAGCAGCATAGATCACCCCTATATCGGTTCCTGAAATATTTTCTTTTCGAACGATTAAATCGTTTATATACCGCATATTGGCAGTAGCGGAAAGTTGAGTCCAGGTACTTCCTCCATCAGCTGATTTCCAGATCCCTGCACCAATGGATGCCCCTACACCAAAACCTTCTCCAGTACTTACATAAGCGACACGAGCATTGGTTGGATCAAAGGCTATTTTGGTCACAGAAAGTGAAGACCAAAAGTCATTCACTTTTACCCAACTTGAATTGGCATCCGTTATATTAGTATTGTACCAAAGGCCTCCGCTCACACCACCTGCCCAAACTTTATTCGCAGTCGTTGGATCCCAGGTTAATGCCCTTGTTCGACCCCCAACATTAGTAGGCCCCAACTCTTTCCAGTTGGTAGTAACGCTTGTATTGTCACCAGGTAAAGAAGTAGGTTTGGCATTTGAACTAGCACCGCGGCGATTTTTTCGAATGATATCGGGTAAAACCTCTGGTGTGGGCCTTTTTAAAGTAGGATTCATGGTTCTCAAAAAGTCCTGTTCAAAGGCAAGATCTGGTCGATCCGATTTATTTTCGGCTTGCTCTTCTCTTTCTTTTCTCGCTTCTCGTTCTTCCCCCGTTTCAAACTCAGGTTCTTTATCTTTTATGGCATGCACCCGATTATTGAAAGCATGATTGCTTAAATAGACTTCATATTTTTCGCGCTCAGATAGCACCCGGTGCTTTTTAGCCAATACCTGAGCAGAGGCAGGCGGAAGGGCAGTTGCAATATCAATAGAGGGATTTTTTTTTATCAACTTTGTCTCCAATTGGTTGGTAGCTAAATTGGATAAAGTAGATCGATAAGCAAATAAACCACCCAATAGCAAACAGGTAATTGCTATAATTCGGGGTAGTATTTTATTTTGATTTTTCATTTACAAGTTGCTTATAATTTGGTTTGTGCAAAAATTTCTTTATAGTTTAAAATGTCAATCCGCTTAGCACCTTTTTTACCCGAAAAAATAATCCAGGAGGGATAAAATTGTCGTTTTGTAAGGATCGCATCATTCGTTATAATTTGGGAAAAATTTTTATGTTGATCGGTTGTTTCTCCTACCGTTGGGATAGGGGCTGATACAAAATAAGTTGACTCCAAATACATTGTATCGCGGATAGTTCTAATTGAAAAGGCTTGTGGCTTTCCACCCAGATAAAATGAGTCAGCAGCATATTGCTCCATCATTGAAGCAGCAATAGGTATCCTAAAAATCATTCCCCTGCCTGCACCAAGGGCGGTATGGTAAGCAAAAAAACTGCCTGACAATGTAGTATTCAATTTTCGGCCTCCACTGTTATTGTAAGCACAAGCTAGTAACAGCAATAATACAAAGGGTAGAAATATTTTTTTGGAGATATTGGAGGTCATTTTATTAAAATAGATTAAAAAATTTTAATTCAAAATTCATAGCTCAAATTAAAATATGGATTCAACTGTCAGCTTTTGAAATGCTTAAACAACTTGCAAACAACATAGTTTAAAATTGAATGTATGTTTTTTCTCATTGCCAAACAATTTTTTGTATACAGCAGCTATCGTTTCAATACTAGGAGCGGTACCGCAAATTTTATCGAATGCATGGCGCAGGCATAGTCGAATGGTAAAATTTCGACTATTTTTTTGCCTCTTAAATAGATTAGCCATTGGCACAATGAACGACTATTATTGATCATTTATCCCTCCTTTTATATTCTTGTTTTATCCAGCCTAAAATATTTAAAAAAATAATAATACTTTTTTGAACTATTCTTATACATATATTGTTTTATTATTATATGTGTATTATTTTAACAGAATCACCAAACAGTTTAACCATTTAAAACAAAAAAACATGAACAAAGTATTTCTTTCAACGCCATTCAAGTCCTCCCTTTTTTTATTATTGACTAGCGTAGCATTAATCTGCTGTAAAAAAAACGATCCTGTTGCCGCGGCGGGGCCGGGTACCATTACGGCACAGGTATCATCGGGTAGCAACTTTACCTTGTTAAAGTCTGCTGTAATCAAGGCGGGGCTTGCTCCAACATTGGATGGAACCGGTAATTTCACGGTCTTTGCACCTACTGATGAGGCTTTTACCAGTTCTGGAGTAACCAGCGGAGTAATTGGCAGCCTATCAGTGGATCAGTTGAAAAAGATTTTATTGGATCATACGCTGACCTCTAAAATTCTTGCAGCAGCGGTACCTGCCGGACCTAATGCCAAAGTGGTCACTGCAAGCGGTGACTCCATATTTGTTACCAAAAACTCAAACGGAGTATATGTCAATGGGGTGAATGTAACGATGGCCGATTTACCTGCAAGCAATGGGGTAATACATACTATGTCGAAAGTATTGCTTCCCGCCAGCGGCAATATTGTGCAGGTGGCTTCCTCCGATACTTCATTTAGCTTTTTGGTAGCTGCAGTGCTTAGAGCAAGTACCGGTAGTACCAATGTAGCGGCCATTCTTTCGGGGCCTGGAATTTTGACTGTATTTGCTCCCGTAAATAATGCCTTTCGTACCTTGGGTTTCGCTACCATTGATGCAATCAATGCTGCAGACCCCAATGCATTGACTGCTATTCTAACCTACCATGTGGTACCGGGCAGGGTGTTCGCCTGCGACCTGAGCAATGGTATCCAGGCCGCTACCGCCAATGGCGCCAAGGTGACCATTGGTATCGCCGGTAGCGCGGCTAGCGTAAAAGGACTTGGTAATCCCACCGCTTCAGCTATCATTGGCACCAATAGGATGGCTACCAATGGCGTTGTTCATGTAATTGACCACGTATTGTTGCCCTAATCAGCCATTTTTTATACTGTCACAAGGGTCCCGCATTGTTTTACTGCGGGACCCTTGGCGATTAGCGCAACCATGGGCAAATTTTATTTTTGCCAACACTAAAAAATACCGTAATTTGCTAAAAATATTAGTAAATGACAAAGCTGCATGAAATCAATATTATTCAATCAGAGGAGGGGAGCCCCATATTTCTACGGCATTTTCCAGGATACGTGCAGGCGGGATTTCCCTCGCCCGCAGCGGATTACATGGAGGAGATCATCGACCTGGAACATCTTTTAAGGCCCAATCCCTTATCTACCTTTATCGTACGCAATATCGGCGATTCCATGATCGATGCGCATATTCTTCCCAATTCATTGCTGATCGTTGATAAGTCGGTGATTCCAACCAATAATAAAATAGTGGTGGCGGTGGTGAATGGGGAGTTTTTGCTTAAATATTTCATCAAAAACAGCAGCGGAATAAGGCTGTTGCCAGCCAATAAAAAGTATCCGCCCATCCCCATTACCGAAGGGATGGATTTCAGTATTTGGGGAACCGTCACCAAAATTATTCTTAACGCCTAAGCCATGATTGCACTGGTGGATTGTAATAATTTTTATGTCTCTTGCGAGCGGCTTTTTAATCCAACGCTCGAGGGTAAGCCTGTAATTGTGCTTTCTAATAATGATGGTTGTGCCGTAGCCCGAAGTGAGGAAGCAAAGGCCATTGGTATAAAAATGGGTGCCCCGCTGTTTAAGATCGAAGCGCTGGTTCGCGAGCACAAGGTAGCCGTATTCAGTTCCAACTACACCCTCTATGGCGATTTGAGTAGCCGTGTGATGGCCACACTGGCCAACTTTGCGCCCCAGTTGGAAGTATATTCCATTGATGAGGCTTTTTTGGATATGAACGATATGAAAATGCTCGACCTTTTAAAGATAGGCACTACCATTCGCCAAAAGGTAAAACAGGATATTGGGATTCCGGTTTGT
>CANIMM010000045.1 GCA_947468255.1 Chitinophagaceae bacterium
AGCACTGCGTCAATATCATTCCCAAATGCCTTGGGAATATATTGTACAGAATTTGGTTACTTATCCAATGGAGGTAAGTGTGTTTTATATTCGGCATCCCAATTCAGATAAAGGGAAAATTACTGGTTTTTTACATAAGATTCCATTGCAGGTGGTGGGCGATGGCCAGCAAACCCTTTCCTCGCTTATTGAGCAACATTCAAAAGGGGCTGGTAGGGTAGCAGAGCTTTTTAATAAGCATAAGGATAACTGGGATATCGTATTGCCTGCAGGAGAAAAATATATGTTGAGTTATGCTGCCAATCACAATAGGGGTGCCCGTTTTATTGACCTAAGAGATCATATCGATGATCAACTGGTAGCCATATTTGATGAAATTAGTTTAGGAATCAATGACTTTTTCTATGGGCGATATGACATCATGTGTTCCAATGTAGCTGATTTTAAGGCGGGTAAAAATTTTACCATTTTGGAATACAATGGATGCGGTGCCGAACCTAATCATTTTTATGATACTGGCTATACCCTGCTAGGGGCATATAATGAAATTCTTAAGCATTGGAAAGCATTGTATGAAATCAGTAAATACAATCGTCTTCAAGGAATAGCCCCCTGGCCATTTATGAAGGGCAATCAGTTTATGAAATCAGCCCGTGAACATATTGTGGAAATGAAAAAAACCGATGAAGCAATGGGGTAGGTTAGTTGGTCTTAAAAGCACTTTTAATAAAAGTCAAGCTAATCGTTATTTGTTTTTTAACTAACCAGTAAACCAGCATTCAAAAGGAGGAAGCGCCATTCATTGAATCGTTGACCTTATCGCTAAGGAGGATCGATTTATAAATGCTCTATTTTAATTGAATTAGTAGAAGGGGTTTATGTAAAGTAAAGAAGTAGAAACTTTATCTTTGTTAAGTGACTAAATTGTTCCAAATCTTTTTCTGGGGTTTGCTCATCAGTTTCCTTGGCTCTTTGCCTTTAGGGACATTGAATGTGGCTGCTATGCAAATAGGCATTCAGGAAAGTGTTCAAAATGCGATCTGGTTTTCAATGGGCTCCTTGCTGGTAGAGATGGTGTATGTTCGTATTTCATTGATAGGCATAGATTGGGTTCGAAAACAACAACGTCTGATGAAGGCGATGGAATGGATTACCTTGGGAATTATTGTTGCATTGGCTGTAGGTAGTTTTGTGGCAGCTTTCAAATCGGGTGGAGTGGCTAAAAATGTGCTACTAAATAATAATTTGCATCGTTTTGTTTTGGGAATGCTGATGTGTGCTATCAATCCGGTTCAGATTCCATTTTGGTTTGGCTGGAGCACGGTCTTGTTTACAAAAAAAATCCTGGAGCCAAGGCCATTGTACTACAATATCTATATTATTGGAATTGGGGTGGGTACTTTATTGGGGAACTGCGTTTTTATCTTTGGAGGCAAATGGATGGTTCAGCGCATTGCAAACAGTGAGCAATACCTCAATTGGGTGATTGGAGGGATTTTTACAGTAACTGCATTGATTCAGTTGGTGATGATCCTCCAAAAAAAAGATGCCATATCAAAATTTGGGGACAGTAAAGGAAATTCAGTAAGCAACTGATTTGTAATGTTTCTCCCTACAGACAGTCATTGAATTTTGCACAATCAAGCCGCTCAGGTAATTTGTATTGATTCACCCCAATAGCTTTAGCCTTCTCAAGAAATACCCTCTGTCCATTTATCACGGTCATCCGGACTGAATTTCCAAGGGGCGAAATTATTTTCAATATTAGTAAACATGCCATTCCATTCTTGGGGAGCATTGCTGTCTTCCATAATTAGGGCCCGCCGTAATTCCAAAATAATATCAAGTGGATTGATACTTACCGGACAAGCTTCTACACAGGCATTGCAGGTAGTGCAGGCCCTTAATTCTTCCACGGTGATATAATCATGTAATAGGGACTTGCCATCTTCTTTAAATACACCATTTGTATGTATGTTTTTACCAGCTACCTGTAGCCGATCCCTGGTATCCATCATTATTTTCCTAGGACTCAAAATTTTGCCTGTTTGGTTGGCTGGGCAAGCGGTACTGCATCTCCCACATTCTGTACAACTATAAGCATCGAGTAAATTTTTCCAGCTAAGATCAAAAACATCCTTGGCGCCAAATTTTATTACAGGAGATTCTCCTGTGGGGGCTAGCGCAGGTTCCATCATGTATTTTACCTCATTTTGTACATTGGGCATATTGTCCATTTGTCCATTGGGGTAAAGTCTTGCATAATATGAATTGGGAAATGCCAGTATAATATGGAGGTGTTTGCTATAAGGCAAGTAATTTAAAAATGTAACGATGCCTGCAATATGTATCCACCAGCTGCTTCTTTCTATTACCAGCAAGGTAGGGGTGGGTAATCCGCTGAAAAAGGGTACTAACAAACCAGAAATAACAAAATTTCCGGTGTTTCGATAATGTTCATTTCCCTGAAGCTGCAATGCACGATCCATCGTATTCATCAGCAGAAATAAGCTCATTAAAATTATTTCAGCAATTAGTATGTAATTGGCATCTGACCGGGGCCACCCATTGAGGTCGTTGCTTACAAATCGCTTCAGTTTCATTCCATTTCTTCTGACTAAAAAAACAATACAAACACCTATTACGCCGATGGCTAAAATTTCAAAAAAGTTGATGAGAAAGGAGTATGTGTCACCGAGCGGACCAAGAAATATTCGGTGGGTGCCTAATACACCATCCATCACAATTTCCAGCACTTCTATGTTAATGATAATAAATCCCCCGTAAATTATCAGGTGCATTACTGCTACTGGCTTATTTTTAAACATTTTCTTCTGCCCCAATGCCAGCAAAAGAAGGTTTCTCCATCGTTTGTAGGGATGATCTCCCAGGTCCTCGGCCTTCCCTAAAAAAATATTGCGACGAATCTGAAGCATGTTTTTAGTAAACAACCAGATGGCAAGGCTTGCTAAGGCAATAAAAATGATTTGGGGTAAAAATGGCATTTGGGTAAATTATTTGGCTATTAATTTTCTAATCAATTAAGGGATTGTTTAGGGTAATTTCAATGTTGAATGAAAGCTTATCTTTTTCTCCAATTGGATTCTAACCCAATAAAGTCTTCTAAATGATAAACGGCATCAGAGTATGAAAATAAAATAGTTCGATCATCAACAATAGTATTTTTTTTTCGCTTTTCTACACTCAATTTTTGTATATCTGGGAAATACTTTAAGGGAGAGATAATCATACGACCATCGTCCATCTTGAGGGTAATTTTACCAGGCAAATCAAATAATACTTTCGCTATGCACATGGTTTTATTTTTTAGTGAAGTTGCCATAATTATTTAATTTTAATGGTCGTAATTTTTTTTCCTGCTTTAACATTGTTGAATGAGTTAATGAACGCTTCTTGGTTTTCTTTAATCACTTTTATTGCTTGTTTTAAATCTGTTTCAGAAAGGCTTCCTTTATCAGCCACTTTGAATGTCTCTAGCCATATTTTAGCAGAACGCTGTCTATTACCTTTTTCTTTTGCTATATGCAGATGCGGCGGTTCGTTTAGGGTGTCAAAGGCAAAAATAAAAAAGGTTAAGAACTTGTAAACAGCAATTTTAGGCATTCAATAATTTTAGTCAAATTTAACCTTTTTTTTGGCAGATAAAATAAGAATAGCTGCTAAGTCGATACCAAAATTTCACTTTAAATTGCCTTGATTTTAATAAAATTGTAAAATAGCCGCCTAATTTGGGTGGCTATACGGTTATTCTAAAAAACACTGTTTTCTTCTAAAATATCACTAGGGCTAAGGTAATTAACTTCAATTCTCAGAATTATGTGCAATTATTGAATACTTGCTATAAATTCGTGTAAATACTTATAATTTGGCAGTAATGGTAGAAAAAAAATATATATTAACCAAGGAAGTAGCAGATAAAAAGCTTCGCCGAATGGCACTGCAGGTAGCGGAACAAAATTGTGATGCTGACCAGCTAATACTAATTGGTATCAAGGAAAATGGGATAGTGATTGCTCATAAAATCCGAACCTACCTACAGGAGGTATTTAGCGGAGAAGTATTTGTAGTTGAACTTTCTTTAAACAAAAAGAAACCAGCGCTGGTAAGTTTGGATCCCGCTATGGATTTCGATGGTAAATCTATTCTTTTAATTGATGATGTGGCCAATAGCGGCAGAACCATGTTATATGCTTTAAAACCCTTACTAGAAACTTATCCCAAAAAAATCCAAACCTTGGTGTTGGTGGAACGTACGCATAAATCCTTTCCCATAGATGTAGATTATGTAGGACTTTCAATTTCAACCGCCCTGGATGAGCATATTACCGTTGAAGTAGCTGATGGCGATGTAAAAGGCGCCTGGGTTCAAGCGGTCCCAGCAATTTAAATCAACCGACAAAACTTTTGTCCTGCGCTTTACATGCAGCGAATGTTTTTTTAGCTACTTGAACGAATGAAAAAATTGGACTGTATTGTAGCATGTTTTTCACTTATGGCAGCTTTTATCAAAATGAAATCCATACTAATTTACTATCCTATCGGATTTCTTAAACTAAATAATTATTTTTGAAGAAGTAAAACAAAAATATGGATCAAGGTATTCAACAAAAAATTGACCAATGGATTTCAGGTAATTATGAGCAATCTGTAAAGGATGAAATTCTCCGCTTGCAAAAAGATCAGCCGGATGAATTGGCAGATGCGTTTTATAAAAACCTGGAATTTGGTACAGGTGGGCTGAGGGGTGTTATGGGGGTAGGAACCAACCGAATCAATAAGTACACTATTGGGATGGCTACACAGGGCTATGCCAATTATTTAAAAAAATGTTTTGGCGATAGTGTTCAAGTAGCGGTGGCTCATGATTGTAGGAACAATAGCCGTTTTTTTGCAGAAACTACTGCCAGCGTTTTTGCTGCTAATGGAATTAAAGTCTTTTTATTTGAAGCACTTCGACCTACTCCGGAATTGAGTTATGCCATTCGTCACTTGCAATGCCAGGGTGGAGTGGTTTGTACGGCTTCTCATAACCCAAAAGAATACAATGGATATAAAGCCTACTGGGATGATGGCGCTCAAATGGTTTCGCCTCATGATGAAAATGTAATCAAGGAGGTTGAAAAAATAGCTTCCGTAGATGATGTAAAGTGGAGCGGTGGTGAAGCCAATATTGTCATCATTGGAAAGGATATCGATGAAAGCTATCTGAATATGGTGGCGGGTTTAAGCGTATACCCAGAAATATGCAAGGCACAGCATGATCTGAAAATTGTGTATACCCCTATCCATGGAACAGGCATTACACTAGTGCCACAGGTATTGGCAAAATTTGGATTTGACAATGTGCATATTGTTGATGAACAACGAGTGCCGGATGGTAATTTTCCAACCGTAATTTATCCCAATCCAGAAGAGAAAGAGGCGATGAGTATCGGCCTTGCCATGGCAAGGCAATTGGATGCGGATATCTTGCTTGGCACCGATCCTGATAGTGATCGTGTAGCCATTGGGGTTAAAAATAATGAGGGTGAATGGGTGCTCATGAATGGTAACCAGACTGCTGTGTTAGCATTTAACTACCTCATTGAAGCACGCAAGGCAAAGGGGATTGCAATGCCCAACGACATGGTAGTAAAGACGATTGTTACTACCGAAATGATTGATACGATTGCTAAGTCAAATCAGATCGCTTGTTATAATGTGCTGACAGGCTTTAAATGGATTGCCGCATTGATAAAGGAAAAAGAAGGTAAGGAAAATTATATCATTGGTGGAGAGGAAAGTTTTGGACTAATGGTGGGTGATCAGGTGAGGGATAAGGATGCCATTAGTGCAGTTGCTTTGCTTTGTGAAATGGCTGCTTATGAAAAAAATAAGGGTAGAAGTTTATATGCAAAAATGGTTGATTTATACGTGCAGTACGGTATGTTCAAGGAAGACCTAATTAGTATTACCAAAAAGGGGATGAATGGAGCTGCTGAAATTGGCCAAATGATGCAGGGTTACCGAGATAATCCGCCAATTGCCATAGATGGGGTAGCAGTAGCAGAATTGCTCGATTATGAATTGCAGTTGGGTAAAAATTTGCAGACAGGCAAAACTTGGGAAATTAATCTACCCAAAAGTAATGTGCTGCAGTTTGTATTAAACGATGGAACTAAAATTTCTGCACGACCTAGTGGAACGGAGCCCAAAATAAAATTTTATTTTAGTGTAAATACTATCCTTGAAAACAAGGATGCTTTTTCGGCTGCTGAAAACATTTGTACCAGCAAAATTGCTAGAATTGTTAATGAAATGGGTTTACAATAAAAGGGCAAATCAGTGAATTGAATTGATCCGGATTTTTTTGCAATTTATTATTGGTTCTCACTTAATCATAATTTTATCGGCTCAACGGCCTCTGAGTTGTAGCAATGTAATTAGCAATTAGGAAAATGTTTTTTAATATCAGTATAGGAATGACAATATGAGAAACTACGAAGATACCTACCGACATAAGGGGCTAAGAAAAAAATTGATGGACATACTGCGTGATAAGGGTATTACGGATGAAACCGTACTGGCTGCAATGAACAATATTCCTCGTCACTTTTTTTTGGACAGTGCTTTTGATGAGATTGCTTACGAGAATCGTTCGTTTCCAATTAGTGAAGGTCAAACGATTTCTCATCCTTACACCGTGGCTTACCAGACACAGCTGCTCCAGATAAAACCCTACGATAAAATTTTGGAAATCGGAACCGGTAGTATCTACCAGGCAACCGTGTTGGCTGAAATGGGAGCTAAGATTTTCACCATTGAGCGACACAAACTGCTATTTGAAAAAACAAAAGAGTTTATTTTTAAATCAAAATACCCCAACCTGAAGTTTTTTTATGGAGATGGTTTTGAGGGCCTTCCTACTTATGCTCCTTTCGACAAGGTAATCATTACGGCGGCGGCCCCAATCATTCCTCCCAGATTGGTTGAGCAGTTGAAAGTGGGTGGTATAATGGTGATTCCAGTAGATGAGGGAGAACAACAGCGCATGTTGCGGATCACTAAAAACGAAGATGGATCTACCAGTGAGGAGGCCTTTGAACAATTTTCTTTTGTTCCGATGTTGACTGGCAGGAATGGCTAGAGAAGCGTAGCATTAAGTAATAAGCTGGATCATATTTTAGAAAGATGATTTTTAAAATGTAACACATGGTCTACGCATTCAGGATATCACTATCATCCAACTATCTGAAGTATGAAGTTTTTATCAAAAATTACATTTATTTGCAATATTGGATTTGTAGTATTTGTTGTGCTCGGATATATTGAGCTTCAAGGTAAAAAATCTAATATTGAAGATGGTTTACTGCCATTGCCTTTTCTTTCCGGAACAATGGTAGTGTTGGGACAATTTGCCATCTTTTTGAACCTGTTTTTTTGTTTGGCAGCAGGGGTATTGTTTTTTTCTAAAAAATCAATACCAATTGCTTCGTGGCTGCTAATAGTTAATTTCCTATTTTTATTGATTCAACTATATTATTTTTTAATTTATTGACTGTAAAATGATACATAATATTTTAAAGGACAAGTCTACCAAATTATTTATTTTTTTTACTGCCTTCTTTGTGGCCAATGCGCTGATAGCAGAGTGTATCGGAGGAAAGATTTTTTCACTTGAAAAATTGCTGGGCTGGGCTCCATCCAGTTTTACTTTATTTGGTCAAAAAAACCTAGCGTTTAACCTTACCTGTGGAGTTTTGTTGTGGCCACTGGAGTTTGTTGTGACGGATATTGTGAATGAGTATTTTGGCCCCAAAGCAGTTAAAAGAATTTCCTATACGGCAGTAGCGTTAATTAGTTATGGGTTCATTATGTTTTATTTTGCCATGGCGGTACCTCCTGCTGATTTTTGGTATGGTACCGGATCGGCCGACGGTATTCCTGACATGAGTAAGGCTTTCAATGGTGTTTTTGGACAGGGGATGTGGATTATACTAGGAAGCTTAATTGCATTTTTGGTAAGCCAGCTGGTGGATGTAACAGTATTTCATAAAATAAAAAAGCACACTGGAGAAAAAAAGGTTTGGCTTAGGGCAACCGGCTCTACTTTGGTATCTCAGTTGGTAGATAGTTTTATTGTACTTTTCATTGCTTTTAAAATTGGAAAAGGATGGAGCTGGCAACTAGTACTGGCTATCTGTCTGGTAAATTATTTGTATAAGTTTACCATGGCCATTTTGCTTACGCCTTTGATTTATCTGGTTGAAAAAAGAATTGAAATTTACCTAGGCCATGAAACTGCCTATAAAATGAAGCAGGCTGCTATGGGCAAGGTGAATGAATAAATTTACACTTCTACCCAGGTATGATCGGCTAATAGTTTTACAGGGGCTATAAATTTCTTGTAAGGACCGGCACCTCCGCCATATTCTTTTGCACTAATTAATGAAAGTACAAAGGTATCATCTGCCTTTTCATACAAAAAATAGGTATGTCCAATTACTGGGACAAAACTTAGCTTGGCCCCATAAATAATCATACTGAGTTCTTTACGCATTTGAATCTCTTGCGCTTGTATGGCTAGTAATTCAATTTGTTTTCGAATCTGGTCAAGCTGCATATTGGTTTGCTCTTCCATTGCCGTGAGGGCCTTGTGGCGGATTACCCCTTCTTCAGTAGCTTTTATCACAGCTCCACTTACCGAGGTAGAATAGGGCATTACACTTAACTGTTTGTGGTATATTTCGGTATTTGTGTAAGCGCTGCCGTCAGGCCGATCGCCCTTTTGCACCACCTTTAAATATCCATTGGGCATCAGTTCATTCAATATGGTGATTACCGGCAGACTATTTTTGTAAAAAATAATTTCAAAATTCAGCGCATCAGTAAAAACTGCCTTTACTTCTTCAGCAGTTGATTTGTCTTCAAATGGATAAGCAGCTCCGTCTGAATGAAGGGTATAGTTAGACGCAAAAGCTTGGTTTTCCAAGGTTACCCAATTGATGCCAATTGAAATTTCTTTTTTATTGGGGGTTGCTTCTATTTTATAGATTCCCGATTTTGGCCTTCCGCCAAATTCATAACTCCCTTTTTCGGGAAACAACTGCCAGGATGCAATGAAATTGTACAATTGAATCATAATGGTAAATTGAATGGTATTGAATTGTATTACAAAATTAGTAAGCATTTTGTTTTGAGGGTAGGAATACTATTTTACAAACTAAATCCCCTGACTGATACCTTTTTACAATTGAATGGTATTAATTTAGTGTTATTTAGTAAGAATAATTTTTTCCTTTCCCTAAAATGTGGGAAATTTACCCAATTCATCCCAGTCAAAGTTGTTATTGTAATGGATACAGATACGGCAATCGTATTTGAATGCGCTTTATTTGTAAAAACTACAGATACTTAATCTTCTTTCTAAAGGTTGTCTGCCTGGTGAATTATTTGCAAAAGTTTTCTTCAAAAGTTACTCTTGTCTCAATTGGCTTTTTGTATTGGGGAGTTGGTTACTTAAAAAGCGTTTGAAATGTTGGTTCCCATTCACCACTGGATTACAGAAAAATATTAAAGATGCTCACTCGATTTACAGATTCTTTATTTCAACTCATTCAGTCGCTTGAGAAGGCGGAGAAGCGCAATTTTAAGCTATTTATCAAAAGAAGTTCGGGCAATGAAGATTTAAAAATCATTGAATTATTTGATGCGCTAGATAAGCTACATGAATATGATGAAGCCGTATTGTTAAAAAAGCTATCCTCCATTCGCAAACCCCAATTGTCCAATATCAAAGTGCATCTTTATAAGCAATTGCTTGCCAGTCTTAGGATTATAAAAAGCACGGATAGTATCGATATGCAGCTCAATGAACAATTGGATCATGCACGGATTTTGTACAATAAAGGATTGTATTTACAGAGTCTCAAGATTTTAGAAAAATTGAAGGAAACTGCCAAACACCACAATAAATTTAATTTTTTAACTCAGGTAATATCTTGGGAGAAGAAAATTGAAACATTACATATTTCTAGAACCATGCAGGATAGGGGAGAGCTTTTGTCTTTAGAAGCTGTGGAAGTAAATTTACGAGTGGATATGGTGGCAAAACTGTCTAATTTGGCGCTGCGACTGTATAGCTGGTATATTAAAAATGGTCATGCCCGAAATGAAAAGGATGAAATGGGGGTGAAAGAATTTTTAAAAACGAATCTTCCTGCAACTGCGCATGAACAAACGGGTTTTTATGAAAGAATGTATTTGTATCAGAGTTACTGTTGGTATGCATTCATTCGTCAGGATTTTTTAATGTATTATCGATATGCTCAAAAATGGGTCGATATTTTTCATGAACAACCCTTGATGATTCGCGTAGAAACTGGCTATTATATCAAGGGACTTCATAATTTACTCAATGCTCATTTTGATTTGAGAAATTATCAGAAGTTTGAAATTGATCTCCAACATTTTAAAAAATTCGCAAAAACCTCGGTAGCTGACCAGCACGACAATCACCGGATACAAACCTTTGTATACATTAGTAGTGCTAGAATTAATCAGCACTTCATGTTAGGTACTTTTGCAGAAGGGTTGAAAGAAGTACCCCTGATTGAAGCGAAACTGAATGAGTATTCACTTTTCCTAGATAATCATCGGCTATTGGTGTTCAATTATAAAATCGCCTCTTTATATTTTGGAAATGGCGATTTTGGCATTTGCATTGACTATCTCCAAAAAATCATCAATGGCAGTGATTCAATGCGCAATGATCTGCAGTGCTATGCAAGATTGATGCATTTGATGGCACATTATGAATTGGGGAATTTTGAAATTATCGATTCACTCATTCGGTCGGTTTATCGCTTTATGTCAAAGAAGGAAAACCTAACTATTGTGGAAGAGGAGATGTTTAAGTTTTTGAGAAATTCTTTTCATGTGCATCGCCAAAAATTGAAGCCTGAGTTCCAAAAATTACTGGTTAGCCTGAAAAAATTGGAAAAAAATCGCTTTCAAACCCGCTCTTTTGCCTATCTCGACATTATATCCTGGGTAGAAAGCAAAGTGATGGATAAGTCGATGAGTACGGTGATCAAAGAAAAGTCACTCCACCAGAAAAAAAGAATTTACTAAGCCGTAGGTTCATTCCATTGCTTATGTAATGCAATTCCTTGAATATCGGCTAGTTTAGCTAGCAGTGGCTAAAAAGATGCTGTTTAAATATTAAGCAATATTTTTGCTTTCTAAATACAATCATTTGAGCGCTACTGTTTTTTTTATAACCCCTCCTTTCACTCAGCTTAATACGCCTTATCCTGCGACGGCCTATCTAAAAGGTTTTTTGAATACCAAGGGTATCTCTTCTTTTCAAGCCGATTTAGGAATTGAGGTAATGGGGGCCATCTTTTCAAGGCAGGGATTGGTTCATTTGTTTGAGTCAATTGCCCAAGATAAAGAAAAGCAGCTTTCTGAAAATGCGGTAAGGATCATAGCCCTTCAAAATGATTACATTCAATCAATCGATTCCGTCATTCTTTTTTTGCAAGGGAAAAAGCCAACCCTGGCTCATTTGGTTGCAAAGAGAAATTACCTCCCTGAAGCCAGTCGGTTTGCACAGTTGGATGATTTGGTATGGGCCTTTGGAAGTATGGGTATCCAAGACAGGGCAAAACACCTAGCAACCATGTATCTGGAGGACCTATCGGATCTGATTAAAGAATGTGTAGATCCTCATTTTGGTTTTAGCAGATACGCAGAAAGGCTGGGTAGATCAGCCAATAGCTTTGACGAATTGTATCAAGCTATGCAACAGCCAAATACGTATGTCGATGAGGTATTGTTAGAAATATTGAAAAGCAGGGTTGAAGCCGTTCATCCTTTATTGGTGGCTATTTCAGTCCCTTTTCCGGGTAATTTATATGCTTCCTTGCGTTGTGCACAGTGGATTAAAAAAAATCACCCTTCTATTAAAGTGGCGATGGGCGGTGGTTTTGCCAATACAGAATTGCGTTCTTTGTCAGATGTTCGTGTATTCGAATTTTTCGATTTCATTACGTTGGATGATGGTGAAGCGCCAATTGAAAATTTAATCCTTTACCTAGAAGATAAAATCCCTGTTACAGCATTAAAAAGGTGTTTTACGTTGGTGGATGGCAAATTATTGTTTATCAATAATGCAGCCTGTACAGATTATAAGCAAGGGCAGGTAGGAACACCGGACTATAGTGATTTTTTACTGGATCAGTATATTTCAGCTATTGAGATTGTTAATCCTATGCATAGCCTTTGGAGTGATGGGAGGTGGAACAAACTAACGATGGCGCATGGGTGCTATTGGGGGAAATGCACCTTTTGTGATATTTCCTTGGATTATATTAAATTATATGAACCCATTACGGCATCCCTGCTTTGCGATCGCATTGAAGAAATGATAGCCCAAACGGGCGAGAATGGATTTCATTTTGTGGATGAGGCAGCTCCCCCCGCTCTAATGCGCGCGCTGGCATTGGAAATCATTAAAAGGAAGTTAATTGTAATTTGGTGGACCAATATTCGGTTTGAAAAAAGTTTTACCCGTGATCTTTGCCTGTTGCTAAAGGCTTCCGGCTGCATAGGCGTGTCGGGAGGATTGGAAGTGGCTTCTGACCGGCTACTGGAATTGATTCAAAAAGGAATTACCGTAAAGCAGGTTGCAGTTGTAAATAAAAATTTCACGGAAGCCGGCATCATGGTACATGCTTATTTGATGTATGGTTTCCCCACGCAAACTACTCAGGAGACCATCGATTCTTTGGAAATGGTGCGGCAATTATTTGAAGCGGGCATTTTACAGTCTGGTTTCTGGCATCAATTTGCCATGACTGCGCACAGTCCGGTAGGAATGAACCCTGAAAAATATAAGGTAAAAAAAATAACGGATGCCATCGGCAGCTTTGCTAATAATGATATTGTACATTTGGATCCAACGGGAGCCGATCATGATAGTTTTAGTTTTGGTCTGAAAAAATCATTGCTCAATTTTATGCATGGAGCTTGTCTGGATCATCCCCTCCAGAAATGGTTTGATTTTACTGTGCCCAAAACAACCGTTCCCAAAGATTATATTGTCCAAGCATTGCAAGAAGAGGATTTGACTTCCATTAAGCCGACTGCTAAAATTGTTTTCTTGGGCAATCAGCCCTCAATAGAAATTTATGTCAAATCAAAAAAGGGAAGTCAGTGGGAAATGAGTTCGTTGACTTTTCAGGGGAAAAGGGAAACTTTTGTGATCAAAGTAAATAAGGAGCAAGGGCAATGGTTGGCAGCTATGCTCAACCAGTTATCCATCAATGCTACGAAATCTTATACGCTACTTGAGGTAAAAACTAGCTATGAAAATGCTGGACTTTTCGACTTTGAGTTGTTTTGGGATAATAAACCTGTTAATACCTTGTACAAAATGGGTTTGTTACAATTGTAATTAAAATCTGCAAATAATTGAATTACAGCTTGTTGGGTAAATTTTTTGGCTGGATTGCCCGCCTAGGCAATTATTGTTGTCTTAACTCTTCCTCAATAACTTCATTATAAGCATCTTCATTTTCAATTATCCATTCAGGGAGTGGATTATTGACTATTTTCCATTTATTGTCAATTTTTTGAATATTGAAAAATACCCTGGAGTCCCTTTCGTCTACAACATCAACAGTGAAAAGACCCTCCGTATTTTCATTTAGTTTCCGAAAATTGAACTCCTTTAGCCTTCCGTTTGCCTTAATGAGCTTGGAAAACTGTATATTTTTAGTGAATGTTATCTGCATTGGGGTCATAATTTTGTAAAAGTGAAGCAATAATCATACTGTAATTAAAAAAATGGCTATTTCTGCCCATTTAATTTGTTATTAAAATTATAATTCAGTGAGTTAATGGTTAATGAAAGGATTTTGAATGAGGGGTGAAGTTAATCGTACTATATATCAATTTAAACAAATATAAATAAAATATAATAGATTTTGCAGTTATTTATATTTACTAAAGGGTCCATTTGCTTAGCGTTTGACCATTTGTAGCCAGTAGTATGGCTAATTGAGCAATGCTGCATTCTAAACTAAAGCTGTATTTTGGTTGGTTCAATCAGAAATATCCCTTATTTTTGAAACATGACAACTGAACATTTGAAGGATATGAGAGACCGTGTGTTGGTCTTGAGGAGGTTTCTTTGACGTCGCTAACAGAGAAATAAAAATAAATAACGACAAACAACTCTCGCTTTCACCGGGTTTCTGGGACGATAATGCCCGGGCTACAGCCATATTAAAAGAAACTAAAGTCAACGAATATTGGGTGAATATGTATCACCAAGTAACGTCGATGGTAGAAGATTTTGCAGTACTGTTCGATTTTTGGAAAGAAGGGGAAGCAGTTGAAGAGGAAGTTAAAGAAGCTTACAACTTGGCAAATACAGCCATCGATGAGGCGGAATTTAAAAGTACGCTCAATGAGCCAACCGATGCATTGCCGGCTGTTTTACAGATTAATAGTGGAGCTGGTGGAACCGAGAGCCAGGACTGGGCCGAAATGCTTGCCAGAATGTACCGTATGTATGGTGAGAAGCAGGGCTGGACAGTAACCGAGCTAGATTGGCAATGGGGGGATGGTGCCGGTATTAAAACTTGTACCTTCCAGTTTGACGGTCCCTTTTCATATGGTTTTTTAAAGGCAGAAAGTGGGGTTCACCGGCTGGTTCGAATCAGCCCTTTCGATAGCAATGCTAGGCGACATACTTCCTTTGCTAGTGTATATGTATATCCCCTGATTGATGATACCATTGAGATTGCAGTTAATCCAGCTGATGTGGATTGGGCATTTTTTAGAAGTGGCGGAAGTGGGGGACAGAATGTCAATAAAGTAGAAACGGCAGTTCGCCTTACCCATCGGCCCAGCGGATTTATAGTAGAATGTCAACAAGCCCG
>CANIMM010000046.1 GCA_947468255.1 Chitinophagaceae bacterium
CAAGTTGCATCGAATTGAACGGAACCTAATTTTTTATAGAAATTAATGGCAGGCTCATTCCAGTCCAATACCTGCCAGGCAATGCCATTGTATTTTTTAATCTTGGCTTCTTCGATGAGTTGATCAAAAAGCAGTTTGCCAATACCTTGACCCCTTAATTTTTCGGTTACCAGCAAGTCTTCCAGATACATCCTTTGACCTTTCCAGGTGGAGTATCGGATATAATAGAGCGCAAACGCCTGCACCTCCTTAAGTCCATCGGGGTTGGTTGTTTCAGCCACCAGGGCCCACCATACTGGGTTTTTCCCAAAACCGCTTTCCACAAAGTGATCAAATTGCACGGTTATTTCATCTGGCGCTTTTTCATATACTGCCAGTTCTTTTACCAGTTCCATCATGCGATGGCAATCGGCTTGCATTGCTTTACGAATTGTTATTTTCATTATTTTTTTATTTGTCAACTTGTATTGTCAAAAATCGTTTAATCAATTCACATTCCTTTATTATTTTGTTATTAAAAAAAAGCGCGCTTTGTTGCCCTTTAGCACTAAGGGGCTTAACTTGCACCTATGCAGCAGTATCTTCAATTGATTTCTCATATTATTGAAACCGGCAATGACAAGAGCGACCGGACGGGTACCGGTACCCGAAGTGTTTTTGGATACCAAATGCGCTTCGATCTGAGTAAAGGATTTCCTATGGTGACTACCAAAAAATGTCATTTAAAAAGTATTATTCATGAGTTACTTTGGTTTTTACAGGGAGATACCAATATTGCCTACTTAAAGGAAAACAATGTTAAAATATGGGATGAATGGGCTGACGCGGAGGGCAACCTTGGGCCGGTATATGGAAAGCAATGGCGAAGTTGGGAAGGAGCAGATGGAGTAGAAGTGGACCAGGTAAAGGAATTGATCCAGCAGCTAAAATCCAACCCCGATAGCAGGCGAATGATTATCAGTGCATGGAATGTGGCCGATTTGCCAAAAATGAAACTGATGCCCTGCCATTGCTTATTTCAGTTTTATACAGCTCCTGCCAAGTCTGCCGGTGGAAAAAGAAAACTAAGTTGCCAATTGTACCAGCGTTCTGCGGATGTGTTTTTAGGTGTGCCATTTAATATTGCTTCCTATGCGTTGCTAACCCTTATGATTGCACAGGTTTGCGACATGGAGCCCGGCGATTTTATTCATTCCTTCGGTGATGTTCACCTGTACAATAATCATTTTGAGCAAGCCAATCTTCAGTTGAGCAGATCGCCCTTTCCATTGCCCACCATGAAAATAAATCCTGAAGTAAAAGATGTTTTTGATTTTAAATTCGAAGATTTTGAATTGGAAAATTATCAGTCTCATCCTGGAATAAAAGCACCAGTAGCTGTTTAGTGCGAATAAGGGTTTGATAAATTAATTTAGAATGGATCAACTTTTTACAAGTTGATATTTTTTGGCATAAACTTCAACTATAATGAGTGAAACAACAGATGGAATGGCGATTACAAATTCTCTTTCGCAGGGTATTGAAACTGCGCTAATTGTAGCCGCGTCTTCTAACAATGCCATTGGTAAAAACAACCAACTACTTTGGCATCTACCAAACGATTTGAAATTTTTCAAGAATACCACCTGGGGCTTTCCCGTCATCATGGGTCGAAAAACATTTGAGGCTGTGAATAAACCCTTGCCAGGAAGGACCAATATTGTGATTACCCGAAAGCAGGATTGGGAAGCGGTGGGCGTAAAAACCGCATCGGATCTGGCTGGCGCTATTGATTTAGCCACCCAAACCAATGCGAAACAACTATTCATTATCGGCGGCGGCGAAATTTATGCACAAGCTTTGCCAATGGCGGATACTATTTTTTTGACTAGGGTTCATGCCATTTTGGAAGGAGATACTTTTTTTCCGGCATTGGATGAAAGTCAGTGGAAATTATTTTCCAATGATGATTTTTCTGCAGATGAAAAGCATGCATTTGACTATTCGTTTCAGCTATGGAAGCGGAAATAGAAAACCATTATTAGCCAACCCTATCCCTAATCTTATTGCCTTGTACAATCATTTTCAATTAGTCCGAAAATACCTGCTGTATTATTTCTCCGCCTCCAATGGAAAAGGCCATGGGGTGCATTCTCCATTTGTATTTGACTTTATTAAAAATGTGTTGTCCGACAAAAAAATATATGCTTGTTATAGTAAAATTGAGCAGCGTCGAAAAGAGTTGCTGGCAAACGATGATTTGATAGAAGTAGAAGATTTTGGTGCAGGATCTTCCTTGATTGCTTCCAGTAGTAGAAAAGTAAATGCCATTGCAGCATCATCAGTCAAGTCAAAAAAATACGGTCAGTTATTATTTAGGATGATTCAATACTATCAGCCTTCCAGCCTTCTAGAGTTGGGGACTTCGCTGGGCATCACCAGTTCTTATCTTTCACAAGGCAACCCATCGGCAAAACTAATTACCTGTGAGGGAGCTAGTAAAATAGCAGCCATTGCTCAGCAAACTTTTGATACAATGGGATTGGATAATATTGAAATCATTGAGGGGGATTTTACAAAAACGCTGCCTTTACTTTTTTCAAGGATGAAAACAGTGGACTTTGCTTTTGTAGACGGTAATCATCGTAAATCTTCCACGATACAATACTTTCAGCAATTGGTTGACCATTCGCTACCCAATTCCATTTTTGTAATGGATGATATTCACTGGAGCAGCGAAATGGAGGAAGCCTGGTCCTGCATTCAGCAAAATCCTGCGGTTACACTCACCATTGATCTTTTTTTTATGGGTGTAGTTTTTATTAATCCCACATTTAAAGTTAAACAACATTTCACGATACGGTTCTAATTATTACTACCTTTACATCCATATTTCTCCCCTTATGATTATTGGCGTTTTAAAAGAAATTTTTCCTGAAACTAGGGTCTCAATTTTACCAGAGCATATAGCTGTCCTAAAAAAATGGAATGTAGCAGTTTGGATCGAATCAAATGCAGGGCTTGCAGCCTTTGCAACCGACGAAAATTATTTGGCAGCCGGAGCAACGATACATTCCAGTAATGAAGTAATTGAGGGCTGCAACATTTTATTATCTATCAATGCCCCAGAAAAGTTTACTCAAGATAGTTTACTCGAAAAAATTATATTAGGGGTTTACCAACCCTTATTTAATTCAATGTTGATGAAAGATTGGGCTGAAAGGGGGATAACTGTTTTCAGTATGGATATGCTGCCTAGGACTACCAGGGCCCAATCAATGGATATACTGAGTAGTCAGGCTAATATTGCAGGCTATAAGGCTGTATTGGCTGCGGCTAATTTATATCCTAAATATTTCCCAATGTTTATGACAGCGGCTGGAAGCGTTCCGCCAGCCAAGGTATTAATATTAGGTGCCGGCGTAGCTGGTTTACAGGCCATTGCTACTGCAAAAAGATTGGGCGCTGTGGTAGAAGTATTTGACACCAGACCTTCTGTAAAAGAAGAAGTAATGAGTTTGGGAGCAAAATTTGTAGAAGTATCGGGCGCAGCAGATGCAAGTAAATCGGGTGGATATGCGGTGGAGCAAACAGAAGACTTTATGCAGCGCCAACAAGATAAAATTGCGGAGCATGTTGCAAAGTCAGATGTTATAATCACCACAGCACAGATACCTGGGAAAAAAGCACCAGTCTTAATTACTACTTCAATGGTGGAAGCTATGAAAAATGGCTCGGTAATCATAGATATGGCCGCTGCAACTGGCGGAAATACTGAATTAACGGTAAGTGGAAAAACGGTCATTCATCAAGGGGTGAGCATTGTGGGCAATTCCTATTTGTCGGCAACTATGCCAAGTGATGCCAGTAAATTATACGGAAAAAATATATTGAATTTTCTGAGATTAATCATTCATGATGATGGTAAGCTGAATCTTAATTTTGAAGACGATTTGGTAAAGGGGACCTGTGTAGTTCACAAGGGAGTGATTACAAACGAACGAGTTAGCTGTTTAATTGAAATGAAATAATTTAAAAGCTGGCAAAGCATAATTCCAATCTGTCAAAATAAATATCAAAATTTTACCATGGAAAATATTCTACAATGGATTTCGTCGAATCAGCAAACCATCTACGTAGTGATACTGATGATTTTTGTTGGGATAGAAATTATTGGCCGGGTACCAAGTGTATTGCACACGCCTTTGATGAGTGGTGCCAACGCAATTCACGGAGTAGTGATCATTGGCGCTATCATCGTTTTGGGAAAGGCAGAACCAGGTAATTACCTGGCCTTGGTATTGGGTTTTATAGCAGTGGTATTAGGCACTTTGAATGTTGTTGGTGGATTTGTAGTGACGGATAGAATGCTGGAGATGTTTAAAAAAAAGCCAACCTCGCCTAAAGAAAATTAGCAGTTTCCCTTATTCAAAGTGAAATAACAAGTCGAATCATTTAGATAATAATTTAAAATGCACTTCATCCCATGTAGGGGTTAAGGAAAAATAGCAACCATGGATTTGAATATTTTGACCGTATGTTACCTTTTAGCATCTGTAACATTTATTATCGGATTAAAAATGCTTTCCAATCCTGCCTCTGCCCGAAAGGGAAATTTAATTGCTGCATCGGGTATGTCGGCAGCAATTATTGGGACTATCTTTTTGTACCAAAATGTTGAAACAGGAGCGCACTTGCATAATTTGGGATGGATATTTGGCGCTTTGCTGATTGGAGGGGTAGTGGGTATGTTCGCTGCAAAAAAAGTGATGATGACGGCTATGCCAGAAATGGTTAGCCTATTTAATGGAATGGGTGGCGCTTGTGCAGCATTAATTTCGATCATTGAGTTCAATCATTTATCAAAGGAATTGCAAGCTCATTCCATTGAGCTAAGTTCTGTTCAACCTACCTTGGTAATCATTGCAGTTGGATTAATGATAGGATCTGTTTCCTTTGCAGGCAGTATGATAGCCTGGGGTAAATTAAATGGCCGGGTAAAGGACTTTAGTTTTCCTGGACAAAATATCCTAAACCTTGTTTTTTTAGCCACTGCATTACTAGCCGCTGCATGGTTGGTATTGAATCCGGAAAACAGTTTTTTACTTTATATTATATTGATATTATCGTTGTTGTATGGCGTGTTGTTTGTAATGCCCATCGGCGGGGCGGATATGCCGGTAGTAATTTCTCTGTTAAATTCCTTTACCGGTGTGGCGGCGGCTTTCGGAGGGTTTTTATATGATAATAAAGTAATGCTTACAGGAGGGATTTTAGTTGGGGCAGCAGGCACTTTGCTTACCATTTTAATGTGTAAGGCCATGAATCGGTCTTTGGTAAATGTGCTAATCGGTTCTTTTGGAGGCAGTAAGTCGACAGAGTTGGATAACACGAAAGTACAGGGCAATTATAAAGAAATTAATTTATCAGATGCTGCAATGGTAATGAGCTACGCCAACAAAGTAATGATTGTGCCGGGCTATGGTTTGGCAGTTGCACAGGCCCAGCATATTTGCCATGAGTTGGAAAAAATATTGGAGGAAAAAGGGGTGGAAGTTAAATATGCTATCCATCCGGTAGCAGGCCGTATGCCGGGCCATATGAATGTGTTGCTGGCAGAGGCAGATGTAAACTATGACAAACTGATGGAGATGGAAGCTGCCAATGACGAGTTTAAAACTACCGATGTGGTATTGATTTTGGGAGCAAATGATGTGGTAAATCCTGCGGCTAAAAATGATCCGGCATCGCCAATTTTTGGAATGCCCATCTTGGAAGTAGAAAAGGCTAAAACGGTAATTGTAAATAAACGAAGTATGAAACCCGGTTATGCAGGTATAGAAAACGATCTTTTCTTTCAGCCCAAAACTAGTATGCTATTTGGCGATGCAAAGAAGGTATTGCAAAATTTATGCGCAGAGATAAAGCTAGTGTAGTTTATTCATTCACTGGTTGAGGCGAATGTTTTTTTTAATAAAAAAATATTTTTAAAGCAAGTTGTCAATTTAATTATAAAATTATCCATTGGAAATTCCAATTTCTCTTATCGACTCGCTAATGGGCACTCAAGGCTTCGATAAAGAAGCGTTTGAAAAAGTGCATCTTTCAGGGGAACAAAACACTTCAATAAGGTTCAATAATCGAAAGTCAGTAAACAGTTCAAATATTTTTCCTATTGGAAATAATAACGAAGCGGTAGTGATTTCTCCCGTACTATGGAATGTGAATGGCTGCTACCTTTCAGAACGTCCTTCTTTTACAGCTGACCCATTGTTTCATGGAGGAGCTTATTATGTGCAGGAAGCTAGTAGTATGTTTTTGGAGGAAGCGGTGATGCAGTCTATTGAACTTGCTGAACCCATCCGCGTATTGGATCTTTGTGCCGCCCCTGGCGGAAAATCAACCTTGCTTCAATCACTCATTTCAGATAAAAGCATTTTGGTAAGCAATGAAGTTATCAAGTCGAGGGTTACCATTTTGTCGGAAAATATAACTAAGTGGGGTGCAGATAATGTGATCGTTACCAATAACGACCCCAAAGATTTCCAACGACTTCCTGGTTATTTTGATCTGATAGTGGTGGATGCGCCTTGTAGTGGAAGTGGCCTTTTCAGAAAAGACCCCAAGGCAATCAATGAATGGAGCGAACAAAATGTTGAATTGTGCAGCCAGCGTCAGCAAAGAATTTTGGCTGACATTTTACCTGCTTTGAAACCAGGCGGTACATTGATTTATTCCACTTGCTCCTATTCTCCCGCCGAAGATGAAGAGATTTGTGATTGGCTTATCAGTAATTGTGCACTCAGTGCTATTCAATTTCAATTAAAATCAGCTTGGAATATCATAGAAACGAAGGCCCCGCTTTCTAACGCAAATGGGTACCGATTTTATCCTGACAAACTTAAGGGAGAAGGTTTTTTTATTGCAGCTTTCAGGAAGGAAAATTCTGCTGAAACTGATAGTAGACCATTGTCGGCAAAAGGGAAATCTGAGCGATTGACTTCCAAGGAAACAGAGGTGGTAAAACCATGGCTAAGTAAAGTGGATGATTTTTTCTTCATCAAACAGCACGATGAAGTGATTGCGATACCCCTTCACATGGAAAATGATTTGGCAATTTTTCAATCAGCTCTTTATATCAAAAAGGCTGGGGTTAAGTTAGGTGTCATCATTCGAAACGAATTAATTCCCGCTCATGAACTTGCACTTAGTAATATTATTAACCCGTTGATTTCTGCCATTGAAGTTGACAAAGCTACTGCCCTTCAATATTTGAGAAAACAGGAAATATCCCTTAGCTCAAACGCTAAGGGATGGATATTAATAACTTACCTGCAAATTAGACTGGGTTGGGTAAAGGTATTGCCGAACCGCATTAATAATTATTATCCCAAAGACTGGCGCATTATCAACAAGTAGTGAAAGGGCTTGTCTTAGCTCCACCCTAACTATTTAAATGTTTCTGTCAATTAGAATATCGCTACTAATCAACAAAATTTCTCATCTTTGCATCGAAAAAATCATCAGCATATGAAGCTTTTATTGATTGTATTATTTTCTGTTCCATTATTTGCGAAGGCACAAAATAAATCAATAGTGGTAGAGGGCGAAGCGCCTAATTTATTTATAACCCACAAGGTTGCAGCAAAGGAAAATTATTATAGTATCGGTCGTATTTACAATGTGAGCCCAAAAGAGGTGGCACCTTTTAATAATTTGGTGTTGGAGAATGGGTTGAGTTTGGGGCAGTCCTTAAAAATACCCTTAGTCGCTTCTAATTTTTTGCAAATAGGTAATGCAGCGGATGGCGAGGTATTAGTTCCGGTATATCATATCGTGGATGGAAAGGAAGGTCTTTTTAAAATCAGCACCCATTTTAATAAACTACCTATCGAAACACTTAAAAAGTGGAACAATATAAAAGGGGATGGGGTGGCCAATGGCACCAAATTAATAGTGGGATATCTTAAAGTTAAAAAGGACTTGTCATCATTGGTTAATATGGCAATAGTAAAGCCAGCTGAAATTTCGACTATTCAGGAAGAAGCTCCGGTCAAACCAGTTGTTGTTGCTAAGGAGCCTGTCGCTGCCAAACAAGTGGAAACTCCGGCTAAGCCTGTTGTTATTGCTAAAGAACCTATCGCTGTAAAACAAGTGGAAACTCCGGTTAAGCCAATTGTTGTTGCTAAAGAACCTACCCAAACAATTGCATCTGTAAAAAAAACCGAAGCAGTAAATCTGCCAGTGGCTGAAAAAATAGTCAAGGAAACGGTTGTCGCCAAACCGGTAAAAGAAGTAGCGCCTGTAATTGAAGCGCCGCTTACAGTAGGTGCTAGAGAGGAATTTAAAGGAGGTGTTTTTAAATCAGATTTTGATCAACAAGTCCGTTCCGGAATAGTGACTTCCGAAATTGGATCAGCAGGTTTGTTTAAGAGTACCAGTGGTTGGACTGACGGAAAATATTATTGCTTACACAATGGATCAACTCCTGGTACCATTGTAAAAATCACTAATACAGCCTCTGGTAAAACTGTATACGCCAAAGTGTTGGATCAAATTCCGGATATAAAACAAAACACAGGATTGCTGATTCGAATTAGTAACGCAGCAGCAGATGAGCTCGGAGTAGGGGAAGAAAAATTTGATTGCAGTTTGAGTTATTCAAAATAGGCATGCTGCCTTAACCTATATTATTGAAAAGCAATTTTTCGTATTGTGTTGGGCGGTTTTTTATTATGGAAAAATCCCTAACTCAACATAGCTGATAGCTACCTTATTGATTGCGCTAACGTAGGCAGCAGTTCGCATATCTGGAATGGATGGATTGCTTATCCAGATATCCATAATTTCTCTGGTGGCCGATACCATTGTTTCTTCCAAACCACTGTGAACCAAGTCTACTTCTTCAGCTCCATGCATAATAAAAAGCCTTTCTTTTTCACTTACCATTTTACCGCTCAGCTCTTCAATCTGCCCCAATATATGCGCGTTCATATTTTCTGAAAATCGCTTTTCCAAACGACCATACCGAACATGACTTAAGTTTTTTAGCCATTCAAAATAACTTACCGTAACTCCCCCTGCATTTAGGTACATATCGGGTATACACAATATTCCTTTTTGTATAAATATTTCATCGGCTTCGGGAGTACAGGGACCATTGGCTGCTTCTGCAATTATTTTTGCTTTTACCCTTTGAGCATTATCTCCATTGATTACATTTTCAAGCGCTGCAGGAATGAGGATGTCGCAATCTAGTTCAAGTGCATCAGTGTTTACGGCAAGGTTGCTAGCGCCAGGAAAATTCAGAATCGACCCCGTTTTTTTTCTGTGTTGAAATACTTGCTCTTCATTCAACCCTGCTGCATTAAAAATTGCTCCTTCGTATTCAGCAAGGCAAATAATCATAGCACCATGTTCCCTGAAAAATTTTGCTGTATGGTACCCTACATTTCCTAAGCCCTGCACTACCACTTTTTTACCCTCAACGCCCGTGGTTAATCCAAGTTTGTTCATCACCTCCGTCATATTGCATACTTCCCTAATTCCAAAGAATACGCCCAAGCCCGTAGCTTCTTTCCTGCCTCGTACACCTCCTTGCGTGATTGGTTTGCCGGTAACACAACCAGCAGCATCAATTTCACCAGGCTTCAATGATTGGTAGGTATCTACAATCCAAGCCATTTCCCTTTCGCCGGTTCCATAGTCGGGGGCGGGAACATCAATGCCTGGGCCAATAAAGTTTTTCTTTACCAGTTCGGAGGTATACCTACGAGTGATTTTTTCAAGCTCGTAGGTTGAATAATTTCTTGGGTTAATTTTAATACCGCCTTTAGCTCCACCGAACGGTACATTTACGATAGCGCATTTGAATGTCATCAATGCAGCCAATGCCATCACCTCATCCTGATTAACTGCCTCACTGAAACGAATACCTCCTTTACAGGGTGACTTATGCTGACTATGTTGCACACGATATGCTTCCATTACTTCAATGGAGCCATTATCTCTTTTAATGGGAAATCTCATTCGGTAGACGCTGTTGCAAGCCTTAATCTGTTGCAAAATGCCATCCTCCCATTTGGTAAACTGGGCGGCTTTGTCAAAACTTTTTTCTACACTTTCAAAAAAACTGTACGGCGTTTTTACTGACATAAATTTATTTTTGATGACACAATGGAATACAATTGTTTTCGGCTAAAAGCTTTTGCTTCATGAAATTTGACTACATAAGAGCTGCAGTCCAAAATCATCAAAGATGACAATGCTTTAAAAACCGATTTTGTTGCTGGTTATTTCTTGGGATGTTGGGGGAGAAAATATTGCTTTGCATTCGAGCTGTTGGGCATTTCACTGAACTGGTTGCCACAACTTGATTCGAGCCTTATATAAAACCTACTTGCGATGCCATTTCGGTTGGTATCAATTGTATGGTCGCAAAGGCAAACTGAACTTATTGTTTGTCTTCTATCTTGGCTATCTTTTTGTCAATCGATAGTAGGTATATAAAAAATCCAACGAGAATGGTAATGCAAATTGCCAGAACCACATATATTTTCCCGTTGCTGCGCATGACCGTTTCTGGAACAGGATTGCTTTGAGCAAATGTATTGGTACCTGAAATTATTCCAGCTAATAATAACAGTAAATAGTAAACGCTATTTCGCATTGATTAAGTTTTTATCCCTGATTAAATATAACCGAATATTAAGTGTGGTAATCCATGTTCCCAAAAGGGTCCATCCAATAACGGCCGGCCAAAACACTAGTCGCATCGTAGCGTCGAGGTCTGCACCATTTAGACCAGGGTTTCCTGATACGCCCTTCCCTCCCGGATGTAAAGACTCTACCAGTCTGGGCAGTATCATAATGAGCGGCAAATAAATGAAATAGGCGAAAATGTTATATACCGCACCGATTTTTGCGCGTTTATCAATATCTGGTATCGCATTGCGCAGCACCAAGTAGGCGAAATAAATCAGCAGGGCAATGGCCACTCCAATTTGCTTGGGATCATTGCTCCAGGGCTCCCCCCAGGTGTAGGTGGCCCAAATGGCACCCGTTATTAAACCGAGTATTCCCATCAATATGCCTGTTTTGGCAAAGCAAGCTGCAAAAATATCGTATCTGAGGTCGGGCTTGCGAAGATATAAGATGGAGTAAACCAAAGAGGTGGTAAGTAAAATAATCTGACCAAACCACATCGGAACATGGAAGAAAAGATTTCGAATAGTTTCTTTGAGATTCCCGATATAAGGCACTTTAATTAAAAAACCTGCGGCAAATGTGTAAATCAGTAAAACGGCCGCTAATATTTTCCACCAGCTTTTTCGCATGTAATCAAAAATGTATATGCAAATTTAAGGGAAACAACGTGTCATACAAATTGTTATTTCTATTATTCGTGTAGCCGTTCACAATATATTGAAAAAGGTATTCAGCGGATATAGGAAAAATGAAGGGGATAAAGATGGATATTGTGTTGAAAGGCTGCAATCAATCTTTCCATAAAAAGGGAAAAAGTATGATGGAAAGTGCAATCACCATAATATCTAGCCCAACAATAAGAAAAGATAGCTGTAGCAGCGCTGATTCTCTGAACACTTCTCCAAATGCAGCTTTTGATAGTCGGATAAGCAGCAGCAATTGGGGGATAATCAATGGGAATCCCATAATGGCCATTAATGCGGCATTTTGCTGTGCCTTGGCTGCAATTGCTGCCAATAAGGTAAAGACTAAGCTGAGACTGATTCCCCCCAAACAAACGATTCCTGTAAACAGTAGGGTGTTGGACAAGGGGTTTTTTAATAAAATAAAAAATAGGCCTAAGCTTAAGAGGCTCATCAGTAGCATCAATATGATATTGTAGATCAATTTTGCAATAATGAATGCCTTGGCTCCAGAGATAGTGTAGAAGTATAGCATTCTGCCCCTACTTTCTTGCAAAAAACTTTTAGCAACGGCATTTACACATACAAATAATTGAATAATCCAAAACAAGCCATTCCATACTTCTCCTTCGGGGTTGTTGATGGAAAGGTATAGCACAAATATGGTGGAAGCCACATATAAAAGAATGCCGTAAAAACTGTGTTGTTGCCTCAGTTCAAGTAGCAGGTCTTTTTTCAGTAGGGCAAAAATTGTTTTGGTCATGGCACAAGATTACAATTTTAATTCTTAAGGCGGACTACTCTTTGCTATTTTTTGAGCAAAGCAATTGATTCATTGTGTTTAGTTCTTACTTGGAAGCAAATGACAAATAAATTTACAAATCAAAATGCTCCTATTTTAATTATCAGAAAATCATCCATTCTTCTTGACATTATATACTAATACAATTTCTGCACCTGGGTTCATATTCCTCTTTTTCACCAATCAAAATCTGGCCCCCCTCACTAGATTTTCGATAACTAATATTAGCAATATTTCCGCATTTAACACAAATTGCATGCAGTTTGGTGATGTAGTCTGCAATTGCCAGTAGGTTGGGCATCTGACCGAAAGGTTTACCAGCATAATCCATATCAAGCCCCGCAACAATTACCCTTATGCCAGCTAAAGCAAGTTGCTCACAAACAGTAACAATTGCTGCATCAAAAAACTGGGCCTCATCTATACCTACCACGTCTGCACCCTGGGCAAGTAGTAGCATATGCTGGGCATTTTCTACTGGGGTGCTTTGGATAAAATTGGTATCGTGACTTACGATTTTTATTTCGTCATAGCGCAAGTCAATGGCGGGTTTAAATATCTCGGCTTTTAGATTGGCGATCTTTACTCTTTTTAGCCTACGAATCAGCTCTTCAGTTTTTCCGCTGAACATGCTACCGCAAATCACTTCAATCCAGCCACGCCGTCCTCCTGAAATGCCTGGTTCGATAAACATTTATAGATAGTTTTAAAATACAGTTTGTAACTTTAGCGCTAGAATTGCAAAGATTATGGTTTTGATCCAATGGTCAAAACTAATTTTCTCAATTGTAAATTTATTCAATCGTGTATGTATGGAAAAAGTGAAAACACTTTTGCGGAAATTGCAGCAACAAATTACGGAAGGCGATTCTGCCGAACTGCTTTTGACGACAGTACAAATGATGCAGCTCGAATTAGCGTATTTGCGTGACAAACAAGTTATTGATTTAAAGGAGTTGGAATCGGCTTCGGCGCCCATTAATTTGGCACCTCCAGTCATTCGGAAGCCATTGGCTTCAGCAACCTATGCCATTCCCGAAATTGAAAAAAAAATTATTGGAATTTTGCAAATTGATGAGGAGGAGTTAGCCGCGGAACTGGATGAAATAAAGCGAAATGCAGCATTGATGCAGCAGATAAGTGGTCAAAGTAAGCCGAATTTAGTTATTGAATCCGAGCAATCCGATATACCCACCTTTTCCCAACAGCCAATTCAACAAAATAATCTTCAGGAAGTACCTGCTGTAGCATGGACGGAGAAGGAAACCACATCAGTCAACGATCGGCTGAAGGAAACCAAGGTTGAAATTAGCGACACCTTATCGGCTGGACCAATCAAGGACTTGAAAAAAGCCATTGGTATCAACGATCGTTTTTTATATATCAATGATTTATTTGAGGGAGATGAATCTGCTTTTGACAGGAGTGTTAAAATAATTAATGGCTTTTCGATTTGGCCGGAAGCTGAATATTGGATTAGAAGAGAGTTGAAGAAAAAGCTAGGTTGGAAAGAAGATAGTGAATCCGTCCAGCAGTTTGATCAATTGGTTAGAAGGCGGTTTTCCTGAATGAATTGAATGATTTTTTTACTTGCGCCTGCATGGGCATATACAAAATTGTATGCGGCCATACCCTTCGCCGTTAGCAGCTCTTCTTTTTCCCATAATTCAGTTAAAATGGATTCTAGCTCGAGTGCATTTTGAATGGGAATGCCACCACCACATTGAACGAGTCCGATCGCCTCAACATATTTTGTGTACTCAGGGCCAAAAATTACAGGTTTTCCATATACTGCTGCTTCTAGTACATTGTGAACGCCGTCGGCTCCAAACCCCCCTCCAACATAGGTAATGTCAGCATACTGGTAAAGCCTTGAGAGCATTCCTACATTATCAATGATCAGTACGTTGTGCTTTGTTGATGCATCCAATGGTTGGTTAATCCAATCAGAATATAGTAGCGCATTGGGAAAGGCTTTCTTTATATCCTGAAGATGTCCTTTGTCTGTTTCATGCGGAGCAATTATAAATTTTTTATCTGGATTCAATCTCACATAATGGATAAGTTCTGTTTCATCTTCTTCCCAGGTGCTACCAGCAACGAGTACACGACTTTTCCCGCAAAACCTTTCAATTGCTGGCAGCGGTTCAAACTTTTCAGCAATTTCAATTACCCGGTCAAATCTCGTATCACCCGTTATTTGGGTGTTTTCTCGAATGCCGATAGCAGATAGTAAAATGGACGAACTTTCATTTTGTACAAATAAAAAAGTAAAGCACCCAAGCATCTCTCTCCAAAGGCTACCATACCATTTAAAAAAGGGATGGGAAGCCCTGAAAATGCCAGATATAAGCAAAATTGGTATATTCCTGCTCTTAAGCTCATGTAAATAATGGTACCAAAATTCATATTTTACCCACAAAACCAAGGTTGGTTTAAGCGCATCCACCATTTTTTTTGCATTCATAGCGCTGTCCAGTGGCAAATAGTAAATCTGGTCCGCCCCCTTGTAATTTTTCATGGCTTCATATCCAGATGCTGAAAAAAAAGTCAGTACAATGGTAATCGCAGGATAGTACTTTTTGAGTGACTCCACTACCGGTCTTCCCTGTTCGAATTCTCCTACGCTGGCACAATGCATCCAAATAATCTGTTGACCTGAAGGTGGATTATTGG
>CANIMM010000047.1 GCA_947468255.1 Chitinophagaceae bacterium
TCCCCTGATATTGGCAACAAAACCGATACCACATGCATCATGTTCAAATTGCGGATCGTACAAACCTGGATTTTCTTTCATAATAATTGGTTTTATGCTACTGATAACACATATTTCCACAGATTTTACAAACCTTTCATTAGCATCCGTCTACTGTGTATAGGACAGATTGTAGCATTTCGTTATATAACCAAGGAAGCCCCGATGAAAAATCAAGTGGCTGCCCCCCATATTTTACCTAGAACCTTAGCAAAGCAAAGTTACTGCGATAATTAATTCAACCCAACTATAGCCCCTTATCAATAAAAAGGGGGAGTAAAATTAGGCGTTTCCGCCAATAGATTTCATTTCTGTCATCGCCTGCCTCAGTTCAGCACCTACCAATTCAATCGGATGAAAACGAATCACTTCATTCACTACGATCAAGGTTTTATTATCTACCCCATTGTCTTTTCCGGTATTGAAATTTTTACCGATAATGTCGGTATCCGTTCCTTTCATAAAATCAGCCAACAAAGGCTTACAAGCATGATCAAAAAGATAGCAACCATATTCAGCTGTATCCGAAATTACGCGGTTCATTTCGAACAGTTTTTTACGGGCAATGGTATTGGCAATCAAAGGTGTTTCATGCAATGATTCATAATAAGCAGATTCTTCTTTGATTCCTGCTTCTACCATTGTTTCAAAAGCTAGTTCCACGCCTGCCCTTACAAAAGCTACCATCAACAATCCATTATCAAAAAATTCTTGTTCGGCAATTTTTATATCGCCAGCAGGTGTTTTTTCAAAAGCTGTTTCGCCGGTTGCTGCACGCCAGGTCAATAAATTTTTATCATCATTGGCCCAATCTTCCATCATCGTTTTGGAAAACTCACCGCTCATGATATCATCCTGGTGCTTTTGAAATAAGGGCCGCATAATTTCTTTGAGCTCTTCGGACAACTGAAACGCCTTAATTTTTGCTGGATTAGAAAGCCTGTCCATCATAGCGGTAATACCACCTTGCTTTAATGCTTCGGTGATTACTTCCCAGCCATACTGAACCAATTTAGAGGCATAGCCTTTATCAATGCCTTTTTCTACCATTTTATCAAAACTAAGGATTGATCCGGTTTGCAACAATCCGCAAAGAATCGTTTGCTCACCCATCAAATCAGATTTTACTTCTGCCACAAAAGATGACCTTAAAACCCCTGCCCGATGGCCACCAGTTCCAACACAATAAGCCTTCGCATATTTAAAACCTTTTCCTTCTGGATCATTTTCTGGATGCACCGCAATTAAAGTAGGTACTCCAAAACCGCGCACATATTCCGCTCTTACTTCAGAACCCGGACATTTAGGCGCTACCATGATTACTGTAATATCCTTTCTAATCTGCATTCCTTCTTCCACAATATTGAATCCATGGGAATAAGAAAGCGTAGCATTCTTTTTCATCAGCGGCATGATTGCTGTAACCACGGCTGTATGCTGTTTATCAGGTGTCAAATTTATCACCAAATCAGCCGAAGGAATTAATGCTTCATAGGTACCCACGGTGAAATTATTTTCCGTTGCACTTTTCCAAGATTGCCTTTTTGCATCAATTGCTTCTTGACGGAGGGCATAAGTAATGTCCAATCCCGAATCCCTAAGATTCAACCCCTGATTAAGCCCCTGGGCACCGCAGCCCACAATCACAATCTTCTTTCCCTTCAGTTCATTGACTCCGTCAGTAAATTCGGATTTGTCCATAAATTCACAAACCCCCAATTGGTTCAGCTTTTCTCTAAGCGACAATGTGTTAAAATAATTAGCCATGTTTTTTGTTTGCCCCCGATCCCAAAAGGGAATTTTGCGAGGAGTTTAATAATGCCCTTACCATTAAAAACAGTAAGGGAGTTAAATTGTTATTTATTATATTTTCTTATTAAATGATTCATTCGTTGAGCCCTGCTTTTTTTAAACTAATAAAGGGAAGCATTTACCACCGAAAATCTAGTATACACTACATACTAAAAACACCCCGCTGTTCATTTAAAAATTCATTCTCAATCAGCTCTTGACTAGGTGCCCGTTGTTCAAACTCTTTCAATTTTTCATGGAACCCTCTGCTTTTTTTCATAATGGCAATTCTTGCACTGCGTACAAATTCGGTCAAGCCATAGGGCTCCAATACTTTTACCAGATTTTCTGTTTCTTCACGATGTCCGGTGGTTTCAAAAATGGTAAACTCTTTGGTAATTGCCACTACCCGTGCACCAAATTCCCTTAACAATCTTTCCACCTTGGCCTTTTCAGCTATCTGCTCTGTTGAAACTTTATACAATGCCATCTCCTGCCACACGATATCCTCTTCTGTATTAAAATACACTTTCAATACTTCTACTTGCTTTTCAATCTGGCGACAAACTTTTCTAACCACCTCTTCTGTTTCATCTATTAATATCGTAAACCGATGTATCCCCGCTATCTCAGATGGAGATGTGTTCATACTATCGATATTTATTTTTCTCCTAACAAAAATAATAGCAATGCGATTGAGTAAACCTATTTGGTTTTCTGTATACACTGTTATAGTAAATTCCTTTTTCATACACCTGTTTTTAAACTAATTATTTATTAAAGGATAGTATTGTAATGAATTAAAACTCTTTTACACATTCAACCTTTACTATTGCTTGCTATGACAACCTTATTTCTGCAACACTACATCCCTGTGGAACCATTGGAAATACGTTATTTTCTTTTCCCACCATTACTTCCAGCAAATAAGCACCCGGATGATTGAGCATAGTAGACAATGCATCTTTAATCTGGTCTCTCCTTGAAATACTTTGCCCTTCAATTCTATACCCCTTGGCTACCATCACATAATCCGGACTTTCAATATCAACAAATGAATAGCGCTTATCATGAAATAATTGCTGCCATTGTCGAACCATTCCCAAAAATTGATTGTTGAGAATCAAGATCTTTACATCTATGCCTGTTTGCATAATGGTTCCCAATTCCTGTATTGTCATTTGAACGCCCCCATCTCCAATAACCGCTACCACCGTGCGGTGAGGAGCACCATATTTGGCACCAATAGCTGCAGGCAATGCAAATCCCATTGTTCCTGCTCCGCCAGAGGTGATATTACTTTTGGTTTCATTAAATTTCGCATACCTGCAGGTAACCATCTGGTGTTGGCCTACATCGGTAACAATGATTGCATCACCGTTGGTTAGCTCATTGAGCACCTTAATGATTTCCCCCATGGTTAGCTCTTCTCCCGGAGGATTTAATTCGTCCTTAATAACTACTTCTATTTCTTTTTGAGTAAACTCATTGAATTTTTGCAACCATTCTGTATGCTGTTTTTTTTCTATCAACTGAGTTAGCAACGGAAGGGTCTCTTTACAATCGCCCCATACTGGAACCGTTGCCTTTACATTTTTATCAATTTCTGCCGGATCAATATCGAGATGAATTACTTTAGCCTGACGGGCATATTTATCTAACCTTCCAGTAACCCGATCATCAAAGCGCATACCCACTGCAATAAGTACATCACATTCGTTTGTTAATACATTGGGGCCGTAATTTCCATGCATGCCCAGCATCCCTACATTTTGTGGATGATCGGTTGGTAATGCACTTAATCCTAAAATCGTCCAAGCTGCCGGCAGGCCACCCTTTTCAATAAAGGCCCTAAACTCAGATTCTGCCTTACCCAATATAATACCCTGACCAAAAATTACCAATGGTTTTTTTGCTTCATTAATCAATTGAGCAGCACGCTCTACATATTCTGTGCGCACAATGGGTTTAGGTCGGTAGCTACGGATAAACGTACATTTTTTATAGCCAGCATAACTAAATTTTTGCAGCTGGGCATTTTTGGTAATATCAATCAACACTGGTCCAGGCCTTCCGCTACCAGCTATATGAAATGCCTTTGCCAAAACGGAGGGAATCTCATTGGCATCCGTAATCTGGTAATTCCATTTGGTAATTGGAGTAGTAATATTAATCACATCCACCTCCTGAAAAGCGTCTGTGCCTAACAGGTGAGCAAATACCTGTCCGGTAATACAAACCAATGGCGTACTGTCGATCATGGCATCCGCCAAACCAGTCACCAAATTGGTAGCACCAGGGCCGCTGGTAGCAAATACCACCCCTACTTTGCCAGAGCTTCTGGCATACCCTTGTCCTGCGTGGATACCTCCCTGTTCGTGTCGAACTAGTATATGTTTTAACCTGTCGTGGTAATCATACAAAGCATCGTAAATGGGCATGATTGCTCCTCCTGGATAACCAAAGATGGTATCTACCCCTTCAGCAATGAATGCTTCCAGTACAGCCCTTGACCCCGATATTTCAGTAGTCTCCGTCTGCTGATGTACTGGATTAGGTTCAACCAACTGAGCAGTAGCTTCTTTTTGATGAACGATGGTTTCTATTTTTTCCATTGTATGGTATTTTTATAAAAAATTACTGCTAAAGGCTGAATTATTTCCCTACAAATATTCGGGAACAACCCATTTTTTAACCTTTAAAACTTCGCTTCGAAAAACTGATTTACTCATCAGTTACACAGCCCTCGCTTGCATCTTTCACATACTTCGCATATTTAAACAATATGCCCTTCGTTGCCTTTAATGCAGGTTGCACCCAGTTGGCCCTTCTTTTGGCAATTTCTTCAGCCGACACTTTTAAAGTCATTGATTTGGTAGCTACATTGATTTCAATAATATCATTGTCCTCAACTAGTCCAATTAGTCCGCCATCAAAAGCCTCCGGTGTAACATGACCTACAACAAAGCCGTGGGTACCGCCGCTAAATCTTCCATCGGTAATCAGTGCAACCGATTTTCCCAAACCAGCGCCGATGATCGCAGACGTTGGCTTCAGCATTTCTGGCATACCGGGTGCGCCCCTAGGCCCTACATGCGTTATCACCACTACATCTCCAGCTTTTATTTTTCCGGTATTGATACCATTGATTAACTCAAATTCACCATCAAAAACCCTAGCAGGCCCCTCAAACAATTCGCCTTCTTTTCCTGATATTTTTGCTACACTTCCTTTCTCGGCCAAATTACCGTATAGGATTTGAAGATGCCCAGTAGACTTAATAGGATGTGAAAGTGGAAGAATAATTTTTTGTGTTTCAAAATCTAGATCGGGAATAGCCGCAAGATTTTCTGCAATTGTTTTACCCGTTACGGTCATACAATCACCATGAAGAAAACCCTGCTGCAATAAATACTTCATCACTGCTGGTACACCACCAATATTATGAAGATCTTCCATCAGGTATTTACCACTTGGTTTAAGATCTGCTAAAACTGGAACTCGGTCACTGATTAATTGAAAATCGTCCTGCGTAAATACAACGTCCACACTTTTTGCAATTGCAATCATGTGCAGCACTGCATTGGTACTTCCACCCAATACCATAATCATGGTAACGGCATTTTCAAATGCCTTTCTAGTCATGATATCAGAAGGCTTAATATCCATTTCCATTAGGTGACGGATAGCCTTTCCAGCAAGTAAACATTCTGCTTTTTTGGCCTCACTCAATGCTGGATTACTAGATGAATAAGGAAGGCTCATTCCCAATGCTTCTATGGCACTACTCATCGTATTGGCGGTGTACATTCCTCCGCAGGCACCGGCTCCAGGGCAACTGTTCATCACAATGCCCTTAAAATCTGCCTCGTCCAACTTGCCTGCAATCTTCTGTCCAAGTGCTTCAAATGCAGACACAATATTTAAATCCTGTCCCTTGTAATGACCAGGTGCAATCGTGCCACCATATACCATAATAGCAGGACGGTTTAACCTACCCATCGCCATAATAGAACCGGGCATATTTTTATCACATCCAGGTATTGCAATCAATGCGTCATAATATTGAGCACCACAAACTGTTTCAATTGAATCCGCAATGATATCGCGACTAACGAGCGAGTACCGCATACCGGGAGTTCCGTTGCTCATACCATCACTTACCCCAATGGTATGAAAAGTAAGACCAACCATATCATTTTCCCAAACACCTTCTTTGACCAATTTAGCCAAATCATTCAAATGCATATTACAAGTATTGCCATCATATCCCATACTAACTACGCCTACTTGTGCTTTGGCTAGATCTGCATCCGTAAGGCCAATGCCATAAAACATGGCTTGTGCAGCAGGCTGGGTTTGATCCTGTGTAATTGTTTTACTGTACTTATTGATCTCCATAATGCTTTTTTAATAATTAAATTGCTACTACTTTATTTTTATATGCCTGCTGTATTTTACTTCCTAAGCTATCCTTCCAATTCTTTTTAAATGGAATATTATCTAGGCTCTCCCATCCGATAATTTCTGCAGCTGTTCCACAAAAGAACACTGCATCAGCCCCTTTCAATTCTTCAAGGGTAATTTATTTTTCTTCTACCGGAAGATTCAGTTCAGCGCAAATTTCCAACACCGTTGCCCTTGTAATACCCGGCAAAATATTGTCGATTGTCGGGGTAAATAAATGCCCATCCTTTTCATAAAAAACATTGGCTCCAGGCCCTTCGGCTACAAGACCATTCATATCTGTTAACAATGCCTCATCATATCCATTTGCCTTAGCTTCCTGGCTTGCCATAATAGAATTCACATAATGGCCAGACGCTTTTGCCGCAATAAAAAACCCTTTGGGGTTGGGTCTTTGGAATGAGGAGGTCATTACCCTCAATAACTTTTCTCCCAAAAAAGGTTGCATCTCCCATGCCTGAATAGTAATATTAGATTCGGTATTGGCAACAAAACTCATATTAGCAGGCGCAAAAACCAACGGACGGATATACGCATCCTGCAGATTATTTATTTTCAATACCTCATAAGTAGCTGCAATCAATTCCTCCACTGTCCAATGGTAAGGAAGGTTAATGGCAGTTGCTGAATTTTTCAAGCGCTCAAAATGCTGCTCCGCCTTAAATATTTTTGTTTCGCCTGCCTCATTTTTATAAGAACGTATTCCTTCAAAAACACTATAGCCATAATGCAATGACTGGCTGTACAGATCCATCTTTGCCTCTGCAGCTTTTATAATAGCTCCATTTAAATACAGAACCGTGTTTTCGTTATAATAAGTAGCCATAATTTTACTCCCCCGAGAATCCTTTTTTAATAAATAAACTTATTGCCCAACATTGGAAAAATTGAACGGATCAAATTCTCTGGTAACAAATAAACGAGCAATTGATCATTCAACGGAATCCCTTACCGTTGTAACTTATTGTGCTAAATTAAAATAGTCCAATATCAAGCAACACGCAAAATCGATCCCAATTGAAACCACTATACAACTGCTGCAATATGCGCCTTTGCCAATGCATGCAGATCTTCTTCCAATACTTCTTTTTTACTGTCTGCTACAAGTAAAAATTCTTGGTACAATTGATCAATATCATTGCGATTGAATGAATAGCCTAACTTATGAAAACGATGCGCCAATGCACTACGTCCACTCCTTGCCGTTAATACAATCTTTGAAGCCTCGGCCCCTACTTCTACCGGGTCGATGATTTCATAAGTCAATGAATCTTTCAAAAAACCATCTTGGTGAATACCAGAAGAATGAGAAAATGCATTAGAGCCTACAATGGCTTTATTGCATTGCACTGGCATACGCATGGTATCAGCTACCAACAGACTCATTGGATTTAACAGTTTGGCATTTACCCCGGTATGAAAACCAAGATTTTTATGTTGTTGAATGATCATTACCACTTCTTCCAAGGAAGTATTGCCTGCCCTTTCGCCCAGGCCATTGATGGTACATTCTATCTGCCTTGCCCCATTGATGATACCGGCGATGGAATTTGCCGTGGCCAATCCAAGGTCATTGTGACAATGACAAGAAATAATTGCCTTATCAATATTGGAAACATTGTTTACCAAAAAAGCTATTTTTTCTCCATACTGGTGGGGAAGACAATATCCAGTTGTATCAGGAATATTTACGACCGTGGCGCCTGCTTTAATAACAGCTTCCACCACCCTGGCGAGGTATTCATTATCGGTTCTGCCTGCATCCTCCGCATAAAACTCCACATCATCCACAAAGTTTTTTGCCCACTTTACGCATTGAATGGCCCTTTCTAAAATATCTTCCTGATTAGAATTAAATTTTGATTTAATATGTAGGTCGGATGTGCCAATACCGGTATGGATACGTGGCCGTTTGGCAAACTTTAATGCTTCAGCAGCCACTTCTATATCTTTTTGCACTGCTCTGGTTAAACCGCAAACACTAGCACGAGTGATAATCTTGGAAATTTCATTTACAGAATTGAAATCCCCCGGGGAAGAAATAGGAAAACCTGCTTCTATGATATCTACCCCCAGCTCTTCCAACCTTAAAGCCAATTCAACCTTTTCGGTGGTGTTGAGCTTACAGCCGGGAACCTGTTCTCCATCGCGAAGCGTGGTGTCAAAAATGTGTATCTTGTTAGCTGACATAGAAATTGTATATTTAATAAAACAGTAAATTATTTTTGTTTAACTGCCATATTTTTAGGTAATTCACCTTAATATACGAATATAGTGGCATACAACTGTTTAACCCCAACAAATTGTTGGTCGTATTACGCTATATAAAGCAGCCTTTTTAACCTGTAACCTATAACCAGTAAGGAATTTAAAGAAATAAAATACGATGCCCAACAGGAGTACAGACCCTTTATTTCAGCTTATCCAATCACTTGAAAAAAGCGAAAAACGCAATTTCAAGCTGTATGCCACCCGAAACTCCTCCTCCGATGAGCTAAAAAGTGTGCAATTATTTGATGCCCTTGATAAAATGGATGTTTATGATGAGGGGGTTTTGCTAGCAAAAAATGAACGCATTAAAAAGCAGCAACTTAGTAATCTGAAAGCACATTTGTATAAACAAATCCTCAGCAGCCTTCGACTAATCAATGACGACAGCATCGATATATCCTTGCATGAACAAATGGATTATGCCCGAATATTATATAACAAAGGGCTCTATCACCAAAGCTTGAAGGTATTGGATAAGTTAAAGGAGCAGGCAAAAACACATAACCAGCTTACGTATCTGCAGCAGGTGCTTTTTTTTGAAAAGAAAATTGAGGCCCTATATATCACCCGCAGCATGCAAGACAGGGCAGATTATTTGAGCAAAGAGTCTGTTGAGGTAAATGATAGCCTTGCTTTGGTATCCCAACTTTCAAATTTATCTCTACAACTCTACAGCTGGTACATTAAAAATGGGCATTGTCGAAACGAAGAAGAGAGTATCGCCCTTCAGTATTTTTTTTCAAGTAGACTCGGCGACAAGACGCCGGCTTGCACCAGTTTTTATGAGCGATTGTACCTATATCAATGCTATTGCTGGAATGCCTTTATCCGGCAAGATTTTTTACAGTATTACCGGTACACCCAAAAATGGGTCAATCTTTTTGAAGAAGAGCCCTGCATGCTTCCCATAGAAACTGCCCATTTCATAAAAGGAATGCACAATCTTATGGGGTCACATTTCGATTTGGGCAATCATAAAAAATTAGTAGAAACCCTTGAAATTTTCAACCAATTTTGCATGACGGATCTAGTACAAAACAATGTAAATAACCGCATACAATGTTTTGTTTACAGCACTATTTCTTTGTTCAACAAA
Organism: Chitinophagaceae bacterium; assembly: GCA_947468255.1. Classification (GTDB taxonomy): domain Bacteria; phylum Bacteroidota; class Bacteroidia; order Chitinophagales; family Chitinophagaceae; genus Ferruginibacter. Next base: position 9,665 of record CANIMM010000047.1, read on the forward strand.
CATTTTTTGGAAGGCAGTTTTACCGAGGGATTGGCCTTGATTCCAGCTATCGAAGAAAAGATCAAGGAATATGAAATTTACCTTGATCGGCATAGGGTATTGGTTTTTTACTACAAGATTGCTTGCTTGTATTTTGGTAGCGGGGATTATGAAAAAGCCATTGATTATCTTAATAAAATTATTAACTGGAAGGTAGACCTGCGAACTGATTTACAATGCTACAGCCGCTTGCTACACTTGATTGCCCATTATGAATTGGGCAATGAAGACATACTAGACCACCTTATAAAATCGGTGTACCGCTTTATGTCCAAGATGCAAAACCTCAGTGTAGTAGAAGAAGAAATTTTTAAATTCATCCGAACTTCTTTTCATATTTCTGTTAAGGACATTAAACCTGAGCTTGAAAAATTATTGGTAAAATTAACTGCTCATCAGGGCAACCGTTTTGAAACCAGGGCATTTATTTACCTGGATATCATTTCTTGGCTAGAAAGCAAATTAGAAAACATACCGGTTCAGGAAGTGTTGAAGCGGAAATTTGCTGGAAAAAGAAAAAACTTTGCTGGTGACAATCCCTATACAACAGACTTTGCTGGCGAAGCAAGCAATAGCGATAGCTAATATTCAAGCTTTAACTAAATTAGCTTTTTTAGCATTTTTTTTGTGGTGAACCGAGGCTTGCGGATGTATTTGTAAGGAATTAATTATTTGCTACTGACCTGAAGTAGCGGCTTTGAAATCAAATAAAGTGGCCGTAAATACCCCTCGCTCCCGCTTCTTAAAAATAGCTTTCCAGTTGCCGTTGTACCGTATCATTGAGGGAACCAACAAGTCGCCAGAATGGGTAAGTTGCACTTCCATCTGCACTTTAAAATCGTATAAACCCGCATCATAACTTAATGAATATTTCCTTGCTACCACTTCAAAAGTTTTATCGTTAAACCAGGTGGTCATTTCATCTACCACCACCTTTCCTTCCATACCCGGTTTTACTTTTTGAATTAATAGATAGCAACTCGTTTTATTGTAATCATCCATATCAATACTCATGTCATATACATCCGCCATATCATCATCATAAATAGCGGTTTTTCCTGACATAAATGGAAGGCCTTGTATCTTTTTACCAGGATTAAAAAACAACATTTTCAATTGTTCCTTATGTTTTTGTAGACCCGTTTTACCCTCTAAACTAAACTCGTTACCCGCTACGACATTCGTTTCTCCACAAACCGTTCCGATCGTATAAAAAAGCGACGCATACAATTGAGCGGTGTAATAATTATACTGATGTTCATCATCATAGTAATCGCCCGTAGTTTGCTCTTCCAACAGTTCCATTCTTCTACACTTATTTTCAGTTATCTGCTTGGTTTTACTGAAACAAGATGCCAATGAAACACCTTCTTTACCTAGCATCCGAATATCATTGATCGCCGAGAATCCTAATACATGCAGATTTTTAAAAGCTTTGTAAAAACTAGTGTCATTTTTAATTCGATCGATAAAGCTAGGAACATTGAGTTTATTATTGATCACTACATCACTAAGGGTAATGATTTTTCTTCCTACCGTAACATTGATGTCGGCAGCGTCTTGAGCGAAAAGTTGGGTGCAATTCAGCAATAAAACAAATACAGGAACTGATTTTTTACCCTTCCTGCAAATGATTGCAATTTTATTAAATAAAGTTATTGAATACATAACTGTTTTATAGGGACATACAGTGATTTAATAAATTAAAATATCGAAAAAGCCCAATTATTACCCAACAGCTTACAGACCCTATTTTGGGAAAAGCATTCGATAGTCAACACTGATTTTACCCTTACTAATATCCATCAACTTTCTTTTTAATAAGGTACGTTTCAAGGGCTTGATATAGTCAATAAATAACTTACCGTCTATATGATCATATTCATGCAAAATCACCCTTGCAGTAATGCCGTTGAATGTTTTTGTAAATGGTTGGAAATTTTCATCCAAATAATCGATGGTGACAGATTCCCCCCTCAAAACATCCTCCCGGATCTTGGGAATACTGAGACAGCCTTCATTGTAGGACCACTCCTTACCTTCAATCTTAGTGACATGGGCATTAATAAAAGTACCCTTATAACCCGGTCCATCTGGATAAAGATCCTGTTCATCATCTTCCAAATTTTCAAATATTTGAGTGCTATCCATCACAAAAAGACGCATTTCCTTATTCACCTGCGGTGCCGCTAACCCTACTCCATTACTATTGTACATGGTTTCCCACATATCAGCAATGAGCTTTTCTAGCTCAGGATAATCTTGCGAAATATCCTTGCAAACTTTTCTTAAAACGGGACACCCGTAAGCTACTATTGGTAAAATCATAAATACTATTTGGAAATTTTTATTATCGCTCGTTAAAAAACATCTTTGTCAATACCAACTTGAAAATGCTGAAAGGGCATATCCTGATATTTGTCAGTTTGCAACACGCCATTTCAATACTTAACTATTGATCGATCATTTTTGAGTACACAAATTTACCCATTTCTTACTGAAAGCTTTGCAGATACTCTTGTAAAATAATGGTAGCCGCAATAATATCTACATTGCCCTTTACTTGACGGTCCTTTTTCTTCATACCCATTTGCAACATTGCATCCTTGGCCATTTTGGAAGTATACCTTTCATCAACAGTTTTCAGCGGCATTTGAGGGAATTCCTTTTCTATTTTTTTTATCGCCTCCTTTACTAAGGGTGTGCCGTGGGTATCTGATTCATCCCAGTTAACGGGAAGTCCAATAATAACCAATTCAACCTGCTCCGTAGAAAAGTATTTTTTCAGATAGGCAATCAGCTCCTTTGAATCAATGGTAGCCAATCCGGTGGCAATGATCTGCAAGGGATCTGTTACAGCCAGTCCAGTTCTTTTTCCGCCATAGTCGATTGCTAATATCCTAGCCATAGGCAAATGTATGAATTATGGATGGAGATGAAATTGATAATTGAGCGAATGTTACGATAGCAATAATATATCCTCATTTATTCACTTTAGCACCGAACGAAAAAAAATATCCAGCAAAACAAATACTGAAAATACCACTGAAGCTATTCCATTGGCTGTCATAAATGCAATATTCACCTTGCTAAGGTCAGTAGGTTTAACAATAGAATGCTGATAGACTAACATCCCGATAAATACAGCCACCCCCATCCAATACAACCACCCAAAATGGCCATATATACCCGCAGAAACTACACAGCTCGCAGATAAAAAGTGTAAGTATGCTGAAACCCTCAATGCTTTCAACTTTCCCAATGCAGCAGGAATAGAATGTAGCTGATTGGCTTTATCAAATTGCTCATCCTGCAATGCATAAATAATATCGAAACCGCTTACCCAAAACAATACAGTTAGGGAAAACAAAATAGGCAATAGTTCAAACTTTCCGGTAACCGCCAGATAAGCGCCAATAGGCGCCAGGCTTAATCCGATACCAAGCACCAGGTGACACAATGCTGTAAAACGTTTGGTATAACTATAAAACAAAACCACCAGCAAGGCTACAGGGGACAAATAAAAACAAATCGGATTGATAAAAAAAGCAGAGGCGATAAAAAGTAAGCAATTGATAATAACAAAACGCAATGCGCTTTGCTTTGAAATAATACCTGCCGGAATTTCACGAATTGCCGTACGGGGATTTTTAGCGTCAAAACTACTGTCGAGATAACGGTTGAAAGCCATGGCAGCACTTCGCGCAAAGACCATACTTAAAATTACCAGTGTAAATAATTTAATGATATCCTTTAAAAGCAAGGGTGAGTATCCACCGATGGGCAAGGTAGCCGATGAAAAATGGGGAGCAAATATTCCAATAAAAAAACCAATAATGGCAAATGGTAAAGCAAAAATAGTATGCGAAAACTTTACTAAGCCAGCATATTTTTTTATATTATTCATTCAATAAATTATTATACACCCTAAAAAATAAAATACGCACTATACTCATAAAATGTAAATAATGGAACAAGCTTAAAAAGTGATTGTTTTTTAAAATTGACTTTTAATGCACTCCCTTATAATCAATTGTATACAATTCAATTAAACCCTTCTACATGATTTAGCCCTTTACCAACTTCCTGTTTCTAACGAACTCCCACAGTACTACCCCCGCTGCTGTTGCAACATTCAATGAATGCTTCATCCCAAATTGAGGAATCTCTATGCAGCCCGCAGATTGCTGAATGGTAGATTGTTCAACCCCTGTTACCTCATTTCCAAAGATCACTGCAATTTTATCTGTGATTGCATAATTCAAATCATTTAATAGGGTGCTTCCAGCAGCCTGTTCCACCGAAAAAACGGTATACCCCAAAGTCTGCAATGCTGAAATTGCATCAGTCGTATTATCAAAATGTTTCCAAGCTACGCTTTCCTCTGCCCCTAAAGCCGTTTTCTTGATTTCCTTGTGGGGTGGGCAGCAGGTATAACCGCAAATATAAATTGCTTCTAGCAAAAATGCATCGGCAGTCCGAAATACACTTCCGACATTGTAAGCGCTGCGTATATTTTCAAGCACTACAATCAGTGGAATTTTATCAGTTTGCTTAAACTCCTCCACCGACAGCCTGTTTAACTCATCCATGCTCAGTTTTCTCATAATGAACGTAACCGCTTATTTTAATGCAAAAGTAATTCACATCTTTCATAAACCCTTCTTAAA
>CANIMM010000048.1 GCA_947468255.1 Chitinophagaceae bacterium
AAAAATGGGTATTGATTTTTTGGGAGAAGGCATCGCTGCAAGTAAAGGCAGAGCAATTGACCTTTCATTATCTGGAAGATATAGTTTCACTAAAAACCTACAAGGAAACATTGGCTATAGACTACTTGAAGGTGGAGCAAACGGAACGAATGGATATAATTTTATCCAACTTCATTTTATCTATGCTAGTGTAAACTACTCATTTAACAAAGAAAATAGAGAGCCATAAGTGCTGAATTTTAGCGGTTTAATTTTAATTAGTAATAATTTTATTTGAACATTTTACAACAAAACCTATACGAGCCCTAATGGCCCCAATTAAATAGTAACCACTTATGATTTGTTTGATAGGTAGTTTTTTCTTTGGGCCAGGTTTAGGCCAGGCTTTGTGTTTAAAGGGAAAACAGGGGTGAATGGAGGTGAAGGGGTGGAATTCTTTGAACCTGATTAATTTACTAATATTACATCCATATCATTTTTGGTTTAATTGTTAATCTTTGAAACCCTCTAATAGTATAAACCTTTTTTAGTCCAGTTTTTTTGATTGGAATATCTTTGATTGATGAAACATGTTTTGAATTAAACGCCTGACATTCGCAATTCAATTGTTGCCTAATACATTTTATCTTTTTCAGAAAATTGTTTGAATGGAGTGGTGAAAAAATGACCTATTTTATTTACAAACTCATTTTTATAAATCCATGCAATCAAATGTCCAGATGAGGGTTGAATATATAAATAAGCTTTTTGAATATTTTCAAATATTTGTACAGAATGGCTTGGCTTAATAACATCGTAGTCACCTGAGATGATCATAGTTGGTGCTTGAATTTTATGCAAATCTTCCAATGTCATATTATTATATTCTCTTTTGATATTTTTTAATAACACCTTTTCTTTTTCTGTTTTATTTTGAATGGCATTAAGGCTATCTAATTGAGTTTTATGATGCGTGTTCCAATACTCGCCAATTGTTTCAGCACTCGATGTTAAATTAGCTCCATCAATTGCCGCTTTTTTAACTTGTTTGGGGTATTTTGCAGCAAGCCATAACGCAGAATTTGCACCAGAACTTATACCTAAAACATAAATATTATTTAGATTCATTTTAATCATCAATTCATTAAGGTCGTCTGCAATCATTTCATCAGATAATGAATCCCCCATGTCTTTACTATTTCCATAATTCCTACAATCAACAGCAATTACTTTGTATTTATTTTGGAATTCATAGATTAATGGGCTAATGCTTCTAATAGTATTCCCATTACCATGAATTAATAATAATGGCTCCCCTTGGCCATAGACTTCTACATACATTTGTATGCCTCTAATAGCATAGTATTTCCCTACACTATCATTTTTCCCATAATTAGAAGATTTAAAAAAAGATTGATACGATTTAAATATAGAATCAATATTAACTTGAGCTTTTAAAAAATTGGGTAATATTATTAATGATAAAAGAACTATAAATATTTTATTTTTCATACTTCGAATGTTAATTTAATTTAAAGACCAGCTTTTACCATATTATAAATTCTAGAAGTAACGAAAGCTCCGTTATACCATTTAATGCCTTTGGTTGGGTTTTTTTCTTCAATCTGCTCTACTGTCAAATTATTTAAAATGCCTTCTTTAATTCTATCAACGATTACTTGTAAATTATTTCTATAAATAATCAAGTCTTTTCTATTGGAAATGGGCCCATGCCCTGGTATAATAATTGTTGAGTCATTTGTTCTTTCAATAAGAACATTAACTGCTTTGATGATTCCTAAGATATTCCCTCCGTTATTATCATCTATAAAAGGGAATCCATATCTAACAAAAATATCTCCCGTATGGTATACATTATCTTTTTCAAATTCAATAAATGAATCAGTATCAGTATGCGCATTATTTACGTGAAATATTTTAATCTCCTCTTCTTCTTCATGTATGGTTAAGGAGTCACTAAATGTTATATAAGGAAGAGCGTGAAAGGGGTATTTACTTTGAATAACATCCATCGGAGCTGAAATATTTTGATCAAATAATAATCTCTTTCTAACATTATCATGTGCTATAATTTTTATGCCATTTTTACCAAAAGCATTATTTCCATCTGTATGATCAAAATGAAAATGTGTATTCAATATATACAAAATTGGTTTCGAAGAAATAGTTTTTAATAAATTAGATATAGGGGAGTTTAGCTCATCCCACTGATCATCTACAATTATAAAACCGTCCTTACTTTTATATAATAAAATATTACCAGCAAATAAGCCATCAGGAATTATAGCATATGTATTGTTAGATAGTTTAACTAAAGAGTCTTTAATTGTTTTTTGAATAGTGCTTCTTATATCATCAATAGTCTGATGTTTTTGAGCATTTAAGTTTTGGTGAATGATCAAAAAGGCAAGTAGTGTAAATAGAATGGATTTATTTTTCATGAAATGTTAGTTTTTTAAAGATTTTTTTTATAAATAATGGCTAATGAAATTCTTGCAACAAGAAGTATACTGACAAACAGGTTCGAATGGATGCGCTCAATTATTTTCAGAATGTCTTTAAAGCTAAGCTAATAGAATGCTAATTATGTAATTATTTAATTTAAGCAATTGTTTGAATTCTGGAAATGTTCATTTTTAGTAAATATTGTGCTATTCTAACCCAAAATTTCCCGACTAGGTTCTCTGCCAAGTTTTCACCAAAAACAGGTTGATAGAGGTGAATTATGAGAAATATAAATCTATTCCAATCTTGTATCCTATTGATTATCAATATAATAAAAGCTATAGAATACCACTAGAAACCCTCGTCATCAGCCGGTCTCCCTACAAGTCGGGATGGGGCCACAAGAATATCAACCACTTATGATTCATTTCATAGGTGGTTTTTTCTTTTGGGCCAGGTTTTAAGTTTTTAAAGGGAAAACAGGGGTGAATAGAGAAGAAGAAGTGGATTTATTGGAAACTGATGAAACATTAACAATGAAATCAACAGCGGGGGTCAAAAATTAAATATCTTCAAAAGATTATTTTTTATTAGCGTTATGACAAAATCAATATTTTCTATAGCAATCATTTTTACTTTCATTTCATGTTATGGTCAGAATAACCCAACATCTGACTTAAAGAAACAAGAATCGAACACCAGTAATTCATTTTCTACACTTAAAAAGACACAAGGATCAACTCAAGCGGACAATATATTTTGTATGCTAGAAGATAGAAAAGGGAATATTTGGTTTGGCACTACAGGTGAGGGAGTTTATAAATACGACGAAAACGCATTCACCCAATTTACAAAATCAGACGGCCTACAAAGTAATTGCGTTTATTCACTTTTAGAGGACGCGAATGGTATAATTTGGATTGGCACAAGCGAAGGTCTGTGTAGAATTATAAATGGGAAAGTCGAAAATGTTTCAATTGCAAGAACCACGTTCTGGCTAAATTCAAATAATAGTTATTACACAGAACAATCAACAAAAAATTCTATCTGGAGCCTGTTACAAGATAAGAGTGGCAAAATGTGGATTGGCACGGGTGATGGCGTTTATCACTTTGATGGCAAATCATTTACTCGCTTTTTACAAAATGATGGAGTAATAAATAAAGAAAATCTAAAGCTTACGCTAATTGATAATATGATACAGGATAATAAAGGGAATATTTGGTTTGCATCTGGAGTACCTCCTGGAGAAGAAGGAATATGCTTATTTGATGGCAAATCAATTAAAAGTTTTAAACCCAATGGAGACAAATGGATTCGTTATATAAGAGAGGATAAAAATGGGAACCTGTGGTTTGGTGGACGCGCTCATGGAAATTTTATTTATGACGGAAATTCATTTAAAATTTTTACAGAAAAAGTTAAAATCGGGAATCCGGTCTTGGTTGACAAATCAGGAAATATTTGGTTTAATGGGGAAGAAACGCTTAATAGAGTTGAAAGTGAAGAGGGTATTTGGGTATACAATGGCAAGTCGTTCAAAAATTATAATGATAAAGATGGCATGAGCAAATATTTTGTTTTTAGTATGCTTGAAGATAAAAAAGGCAATATTTGGATTGGTTCAAGAAATACAGAACTGTATAAAAAGGATGGCAAAGGCTTTATTAAATTTTATGCACCTTAATAATATAATTTCACTAAAAATTCCCGACCCAATATTGACTTTTTCGAAGGAAAACACAGGTAAATGAAGGTAAAGGGGGTGGAATTAAATGAAAAATTATTTTCTTTGTATAAGATCATCTAATAAAAACATCATGCATATATCAATCACTGGATTAAAACCAAAAGGCTTCTGGGGATTTATCCGATTTTGGACTTTAGCCATCCCCTCATTTGGTGAAGCAAAATCTGCCAAAGGAAATTTATATAGTGCAGTAAAAAAAATCAACGGCTATAATTGCACATTAAGTGCATGGGAAAATCGTGAGCGGATGCTAGCCTTTATGAGAAACGGTGTTCATCTTAAAGCAATGAAAGCATTTCATTCAATAGCTACAGGAAGAACCTATGGTTATGAATCTGATACCATTCCAAGTTGGGAAGAGGCTTACTTCTTATTAGAATCAAAAGGAAAAAATTATTAAAATGAAATAGGTTCTAAAATTAGAATCGCTAGGCCTACTTATATTATATAGCGCAATCTCCTTTCATTTATATCTAGATAAATGGAGTTTTACTGAACATTGTTTTTTGTTCCGGATCTTTCATTCGTCCTATTTTCTTTCCATGCAAATTAGGAGCTAAAGTGATATTTAGCTATTTTTTCTTCACCAGTAATATCTCCGGTTGACCTTATTTGCACTTGCAAATTACAAATCCACTCATGACATTTTTGAGCATATAAATGCTCATTTACTTTATTAAAAAGATCTACTATCTGATGATAGGGTCCTTCTAGTTCGGTCGAAAATGGGCGCACTTCATACTTTAGGTCCGATGCTTCTATAATAGTGATGGCTTCGTCTACCCATTCATACGCATGCTTGTCTTGAACAATTGGTAATATTTGAATGGTTGCGTTTACGATATAGTTGTGCATAAAGTAACTTATTAAAATAAATCACTAATATAAAATACATTAGGCAGAATAATGCGGTATATAATAAACAAAGAAGGCCTACTTTTATAGTATTAACTTCCCAACTATGCTGGATTTACTTAAAGCAAATATCGAAAGAACTATTTCACAGCCTATACCAGAAGGGATTTGTACCGCTTTCTCAAGTTTATTATTTGAAAAACAGTTTGATAAAAAAGATAACTTGGTCGAAGAGGGGCAGCTTTGCAAGTACATTTATTTTGTTACCAAGGGATCTTGCTATTCATATATAACAGATGAAAAAGGAGATTCACATACCATTCAATTTGCGCTGGAGGGCTACTGGATTTCCGATTTATATGCTTTCTTCTCCGAAAAAAAATCCATTTATACAGTAGCGGCATTAGAGCCAACCAAAGTATTAGCATTAAATAGAGAACAGTTTCAGAAAGCATGTGATACCATGCCCATATTCGATAAATATTTTAGAATACTGATTCAAAATGCCTTTGTGGCATTACAATATCGATTGGCAAAAACCAACAGTGCGGATGCAGAACATCGCTATCGCGAATTCTCCCAGCTTCATCCCGATTTCATTCAGCGAATGCCTCAATATTTAATTGCTTCTTATTTGGGCATTAAGCCACCCTCATTGAGTAGAATTAGAAAGGATTTGGCCAACAAAAAATAGTTTTTCATTTTCCATTACTTAACATAGGTTAATTGTGGAGCCGACTTATTAATTCAATTTTGTGTTGTAAAACAAAAAAAATTAATAAAAATGGCAAACCAAGTTAAATGGGTATTTGACCCAACGCACAGTGAAATTACTTTTAAAGTAAAGCACTTAATGATCACTAATGTAAAAGGGGAATTCAAGAAATTGGAGGTTTCCTTGACTTCAGAAGATGATCAATTAACCAATGCAGTTGCAACAGCAAGTATTGAACTTTCTTCCATTTCAACAAATAATGAAGACAGAGATGGTCATTTGAAAGGTCCTGATTTTTTTGATGTGGCCAATCATCCCACCATCGAATTTGAAAGTAGTTCCATCGAAAAATTGGATGATGATAATGCGCATTTAAAAGGCAAATTGACTATTAAAGGAATTACAAAAGAGGTGAGCTTTGATTTGGAATTGGGGGGCTTCAGCAAAGATCCCTGGGGGAATGAAAAAGCAGGATTCTCTTTAAACGGCAAAATCAACAGGAACGATTTTGGCTTAACTTGGAATGCCGCATTAGAAACTGGAGGGGTGTTGTTGAGTGAAGATGTTAAAATTGCGGCCGAAATACAATTTGTTAAGCAAGTAGTCTAAATGATTTCGCGGGGCCAATTTTTGAATCAATTAATTAAACCCTTCTTTTTCATGAGTGGTATCAATACATTAGCTGCATTTAAAAGTTTCACAGAAATTTTGCCTGAGCAAAATTACCTGCTGCCTGTATTATTTGTGGGTCATGGATCACCCATGAATGGAATTGAGGATAATGAATTTAGCAAAAGATGGTCTACAATGGCAAAGGAAATTCCAACACCCAAAGCGGTGTTGGTTATTTCTGCTCACTGGTTTACAAAAGGTACCAGCATCACCGCGATGGAGTTTCCTATAACGATTCATGATTTTGGTGGATTTCCGGAAGCATTGAATCAAGTGCAATATCCAGCTCCCGGCAATCCTGCTTTGGCAAAAGAGACTGTCAATATGGTTCATTCCACCCAAGTTGCACTCAATCACGATTGGGGGTTGGATCACGGCACATGGACCATTATCAGGCACATGTACCCGGATGCAAATATTCCGATTTTGCAATTAAGCATTGATTATACCAAGGGCCCTGCATTTCATTACGAGCTTGCCAAGGAATTATATCAATTGCGTAAAAAAGGGGTATTGATAATGGGGAGCGGAAACATGGTACATAACCTAAGGATGGTTGCTTGGGATAAATTAGATGGCCCTGCCTACGGTTATGATTGGGCATTGCAAATGAATCAAACCTTCAAAGACTTAATCCTAAATAGGGATCATCCATCTTTGATACAATACCAGCAATTGGGGAAAGAAGCCTTGTTAGCAATACCAACACCAGAGCATTACCTGCCATTGTTATACACATTGGGTTTGCAAGGGGAAAAAGAACCGGTTGTTTTCTTTAATGACAAACCAGTTGGAGGGTCTTTGACCATGACTTCTGTAAAAATCGGTTAGCTTGTAAAGAGCAGTTCACTTATCCTATTTTGCAGGCTTGATTACAATCTGGTTGGGTGAATCAATGTTGTTTGCAATACAAAGGAAATTAAATAAATAGTAACGAGTTAAAAAATATTTCGATCCCAATTAACCGAAACACTTGAACCTTCAGCAAGTACTATAGAATCTGGATTTTGTTGATTTAAAAAAGCAAATGAGCTGCCATACATTGATTTAAAGTCGCAATTAATTTGCGCTTTGAGAATTTTATTGGTACACCACTTTGGATGGCTTATTTGATATTCTTGTGTTTTATCGTTTGATAATTTTGTAAATCCAAAATATCTTTCGAAGATAAATTCCTCTATACTTTCTTTTTCTATATTGTATTGTTGAGTTGCTGCGACCAATGACATACTGTTCCAATGGTTATTCATTTCCCATTCAAAGTTTATTGATTTATTTTTGTTTATCGAAATTGAATTTTTAGTGGGTATGGATATATAATGTTCTTTGTATAGTTTGTTGGCTAATAAAGCAACAATTTTGTAAGGAACGGTTTCATTGATAAATACGACCCCTTTTTTTATTTTTTTGCCTTCAATTTTTCTAACATAAAACCTCAAATTGATTTCTTCAAAAGAACCGAAAAAGGGAATGGGTATTCCAAATAAACTTGTTTTCTTAAACATAAATCCGACCAAACTCACATAGGATTTATTTTTATAATAGTCTAGCTCAACGCCTTTTGGTAAGTAGGGTTTTAAAACGGAAGGACCCACTTCGTAATTGGCCATTACTAGGTTTTCCCAATTGGCCTTCAAAAATGTTGTTTTCATACTCAAATTATACAATATTTAAACAATGGTTGTTGTTAATTGTTCATTCCTTTCATTATGAATATTGTACTATTTGACGAGGGATGTAATTTGTGTAACAAAACAGTTTTGTTTTTAATTAAGCATGACAAAAGCAATAAATTTCATTTTTCGGCACAACAAACCGATGCAGGGGGCCTTTGTTTTAATTAATTACTATTGAGTATCAATAATAAATGAGGCCCCTATTTTAGGGGCTTTACTTATTATAAATCATGCGTATAGTGAAATTATTTTAAAAGCTCCATAAATGGGGCAGTATCATAAGTATCCCACTCTCTAACAATCTTACCATTTTTAAAGGCAAAAACTCCATTAATTCTAACGATTACTTTTTTAGTTTCTTTCGTAAGAGAAGCTTCATATGCTGCTGGACAAAAAGGGTAATTGGTTAGTTGCCGCTTAAATAGTAGAAAATACAGTTGTTGAATACCCTTAATACTATTTTTGTGTAGCCCCAAAAATATACTCGGTCCCTATTTTTCTATTACTACAAGGCGATTATAGCTTGCTCGTAAATTATTGGGCAGGTTTTATTTTTTTTGAGTGAAAACTAGATTGAATAGAGATGAAGGGGTGGAACAGTATAAATCCCCTTCAGAAAGTAATTAAAATATAAAAACATATCTTTAAATCAAGAAAACCGGTTTAAAAAATAGTTCATTTTGGTTTTGACAACGGTCAGTAATGAACGATTTATTAGATTGGCCAAACTATTGATTGATTCATTATTTAATGTCCTATTATCATGTATACAAAAAGAGTTGCTGTTTTTTTAATAGCCTGGATTTGCTTTGTTGTCTTTCCTGTTTTGTTGACTGCCCAATCCCAAAATGCTAGCAGTAGCAAGCCGCAAAATGCTTCAGTTGACCTTTCCGCAGCATTGCTGGTGCTTCCTTCCGGGATGAATGGCCCTGAGAAAAAAGCTTCAGAAATGTTGCTAGATGAAGTGGAGAAACGAAGTTGGATTCGCTGGACTGTTTCAAGTAAGCTGCCCCAAGCTGGTGCTAAAGGGGTGGTATTGGGTCAAACCAAAGCAATCATTCGCTCCTTCCCCTTGTTGGCAGCAAAACTAAAAGCTGGCGATAATCATCAACCCGAAGGATATCAGATTCTTACTCTTGAATCAGGATTGGTGATTATTGCAGGAAATGATGCACGGGGTGTACTTTTCGGAGCTGGGCGATTGCTGCGGCTCATGGATTACTCAAGAGAAAAAGTGGTGCTACCTACTGCCGTCAATCTTTCAACTGCTCCAAAGTATCCATTAAGAGGACATCAGTTAGGGTATCGTCCTAAAACAAATTCATATGACGGTTGGTCAGTACCCATGTGGGAGCAGTACATCCGTGATTTGGTTATTTTTGGTACCAACGCGATCGAATTACTTCCTCCTATAACCGATGATGATATTACCAGTCCGCAGTTCCCGATGGATCCGATGAAAATGATGATCAAAATGTCGGGACTGGCAAAGGCTTATGGCATTGAATGTTGGATATGGTATCCCGCTATGGACAAAGACTATGGCGATAAAGCTACTGTAAATAAGGCGTTAAAGGAATGGGGCGATGTGCTGCGACAATTACCACAGGTCGATGCGGTATTTGTTCCGGGAGGCGATCCCGGACATACTTCTCCTAAAAACTTATTTCCAATGCTTGAGCAGCAGACTGCGCAGCTTAAAAAGTTACATCCAGGTGCCAAAATGTGGATGTCGCCACAAGGATTTAATGCGCCATGGATGGATGATTTCTACACCATTATGCAAACTGAGCCGGCTTGGCTAGAAGGCATTGTGTTTGGCCCTCAACAATTTGAGCCGCTGGACGATTTGCGTGCAAAAATCCCCAAGCGTTTTAAGATGCGTTTTTATCCAGATATTACCCATTCCGCCTGGGCGCAATACCCCGTTCCGGATTGGGATTTTGCCTTTGCAGCCACCCTCAATCGTGAGCCGATCAACCCTAGGCCAGTGGATGAGTTGGCAATCTTTAAAAGAGTACAGCCCATTGCCGCAGATGGATTCATTACTTACTCTGAAGGATGCAATGACGATGTAAATAAAATGATATGGAGCAGTTTGGGATGGAATCCCGATGCCAGTGTGGATGAAATGCTGCTAGATTATAGCAGATATTTTATAGGATCAAGAGTTGGAGAATCCTTTTCCAAAGGGCTTCTCAACCTGGAACGTAACTGGAGAGGCGCTTTGGCTGAGAACCAGGGTGTTCAGACTACCCTATCGCAGTTTCAGGAGCTTGAGCGGACTGCCAGTCCTTCGATGTTGCAAAACTGGCGTTTTCAGCAAGCCTTGTATCGTGCTTATTACGATGCTACAGACCGCAGCCGTCTTTTGCAGGAAACAGCCCAAGAAGAAAAAGCAATGGAATACCTTCGAAATGCTTCCTCAATAGGAAGTTTGGCGGCAATTGCCAGTGCTGAACTGGCGTTGGCAAAGCCCGATGTGCAGCAAGGCGCTCAAACCCGTGCCCGTGTTTTTGAATTGGCGGAAGCCTTGTTTCAAAGTATTCATATGCAGTTAAGTGTATCGCGGTACAAGGCGATTGGCATTCGGAGGGGTGCAAACCTCGATCTGATCGACTTTCCATTAAGCAATGCACCCTGGCTGCTCAAAAGATTTGCTGAGGTCAAGGCGCTTGGCAATGAGCCAGCGCGTATGGCGATGATTGATGGAATTGTAAACTGGAGCAATCCTGGCAAAGGCGGTTTCTACGATGATCTTGGAAAGGCAGGATCTCAGCCCCATCTTGTTAAAGGATCTACTTATGCAGAAGATCCTGCAATGCAAAGGGCTCCGGCCTCCGGCATGGTGGTAAAATTACGAAATCATGAAGCCCGTATTTCATCAAGTACCTATGCAGAAACAATACACGATTATCCTTTGGAAATGCGTTATCCCGAACTTGATAAGTCTGTCCGTTATCGCCTTCGGATTGTTTATGGTCCAGAGGGAGGAGGGAATATCAGACTCGTTGCAAATGATAATATTGAGATTCACCCAATGCGTCCTAAAGAGATGAACTATCAGCCGGTGGAGTTTGAGCTTCCTGCCGAAGCTACCAACTCAGGAGTGTTAAGACTCAAATGGAACAGGCCCCCCGGAATCGGAGGTAGTGGAAGAGGTGTTCAGGTGGCGGAAGTTTGGTTGATGCCCATTCTTAAATAATTTAAATCAATGGAAAAAAAATAAACATTCCCTTCGTCAAATCAATGCATGCTTTCGGTCGGAGCGCATTTTGTTGTTAAGTGTAAACAGAAATGAATGTAGGTGAAGAGGTTGAATAGTATAAATTCGCCACTGAAATTGATCCAAAAATTTGAACATATCTTTAAATCAAGAAATAAAGAGTAGAAAAAAATAAACAAATATGGATTCGAATAAGACATTAACACATGCGCAATTATTGGAGTTAAAACGTTGGAATACCCCTTCCATATATAATGGATGGGAGCAAGTAACCAAGCATCGGCCCAATGACGAAGGATTTAATATGGAGCCGGTAACAGATTTTATGCCCCAGATGGGTCCAATGGTTGGCTATGCAATTACGGTAGTGATTGAGCCTCGAAATGCAGCGCATCCCAAAACAAATCCAGATGCATGGGCACAATATCGTGCTTATGTTGCTTCAGTACCAGGACCCAAAATTGTAGTAGTGCAGGATCTCGATAAGCCCTTATTGTGCGGTGCATTTTGGGGTGAGGTAAATAGCAATATTCATAAAGCATTGGGTTGTGTTGGAACAATCATTGACGGAGCAATTCGCGATGTTGATGAGATGAACAATGCAGGCTTTAAAGCGCTTGCAAAAGGGATGTGTGTAGGCCATGCTTATAGCTGTCCTGTTCGTTGGAATTGTGAGGTAGAAGTATTTGGGCGTACAATACAGCCCGGCCAATTGATCCATGCAGATAAGCATGGCTTTTTAGTTATTCCGGATGAGGACCAGCCTAATCTGCTGGATGCAGTTCGTTTTATGGACTCAAATGAATGCCAGACACTTATTCCGGCTGCACGAAGTTCGGCAGGAAAAAAACTTTTGGAAGTACTGAAAACAATTAATGAAGCTGCTGCAGAATTCGGAAAAAACGTAAAAAATAAATTTGTAGGCAAAGGAGAATGGTAACAAAATGATTCCTTGTTTCAACAGTTAGTTTAATATAAGAACATATGAAAAACAAAACGCTTTATCCATGGGTGGTCGTTGGCCTTTTGTGGGTCGTTGCCTTCCTGAATTATGTAGACCGCCAAATGCTTGCTACCATGAAGCAGGCGATGATGCCCGATTTTGCGGAATTAAATAGTGCCGAAAATTTCGGAATACTCATGGCTATTTTCTTGTGGATCTATGCTTTTATGAGCCCTCTTT
Organism: Chitinophagaceae bacterium; assembly: GCA_947468255.1. Classification (GTDB taxonomy): domain Bacteria; phylum Bacteroidota; class Bacteroidia; order Chitinophagales; family Chitinophagaceae; genus Ferruginibacter. The sequence goes on from CANIMM010000048.1 coordinate 12,523, forward strand.
CGGGTATTATCGCAGATAGAATCAATCGCAAATGGCTGATTATAACGAGTCTGTTTATTTGGTCTGCCGTCACCTTATTGATGGGATTTGCAACCAGTTTTAATCAGCTGTATACCTTAAGGGCAATTATGGGCGTGAGCGAAGCTTTTTATATGCCTACCGCTATGGCAATGATTGTTGATTATCATCAGGGCAAAAACCGGTCTTTAGCCGTTGGGATACATATGACGGGCATTTACCTCGGGCAAGCAATGGGGGGCTTCGGCGCTATGATTTCAACTAATTTTTCGTGGCAAACTACTTTCCATAGTTTTGGAATAATTGGTACGCTGTATAGTGTTGTATTAATGATTTTCTTGAAAGAAAAACGCAATGATGAAGATGAGCAAACTATAAAGGGAACTTTTGCACAAGAATTTGTGGAGGCTTTTAAAGGAATGCGAACTTTGCTTGGAAGCATTTCTTTTTGGGTTATATTATTTTATTTTGCATCCCCCAGTTTCCCTGGCTGGGCAACAAAAAATTGGCTGCCAACATTGATCGCCTCCTCTTTAAAGATCCCAATGTATTATGCAGGGCCTTTATCAACCATTACTTTGTCGCTTTCCTCATTGGTTGGAGTATTGGTTGGGGGAATCATTTCCGACAGATGGATTCAACGTAATTTACGGGGCCGAATTTATACCGGCGTAATTGGGCTGGCTTTAACTATCCCGTCTTTATTGCTCTTGGCATTATCCGGAAGTATTGTACCGATTGTTATTGGTGCGATTGGTTTTGGTTTTGGTTTCGGCATTTTCGATGTAAACAATATGCCGATATTGTGCCAGTTCGCAGTTCCGCGCCATCGTGCTACTGGTTATGGATTAATGAATCTGGTAGGAATAGCTTCAGGAGCTTTTATCACTACATTTTTAGGAAAATCAGCCGATTCAGGCAATCTGGGAAGAGACTTTGCAATTTTAGGAATCGTAGTGCTCGCAGCAATTATTTTACAGCTTACAATGCTTCATCCCAAACAGATTAATAAAACTAGTTAGCGGTAATTTTGAACAACCATATTTAATCAGTCGGTTAGAATTTTATATTAATATCATTTTTCAAGAATAAAAAAATTCGATACTTTTAACTTCAAAAATATACAGAACATGAAAATAACAAAAATTATTTATTGGGTAACCACGGGCATTATTTGCTTATTCTCTTTGGGTGCCCTACAAATGAATTCTCAAATGGCCATTGATGGCGCCAATCATTTACTCATACCTCGTTATCTGGGCCTTGAAGTAAGCATTGGTCAATTAATAGGCTTAGTACTTTTAATTGTACCAGCTGTACCAGCTCGTTTTAAAGAATGGGCCTATGTAGGTTATGGCATTATGTATTTAACTGCATTGAATGCTCATTTGGCAGTCAATGATCCCTTTGTACCTTTTGGATTAATGGCTATACTTTTTGTTGGGTTATTACTCAGCTCATATATTAGTTTTCATAAGCTTCAAGCATACAAGCAATCAGCGTAAGAAAAATTAAAAAAAACAACATGCATATTAAAAAAGGAATTTCATTAGGCATCGTTTTTTTATTTTTTGCAATCTGTTTATCTGCACAAAGCAAAGCTGAAAAGATGGTTGCCAGTCAGGTTGAAATCTTTCACCAGGCGATGGTCAATGCTGATGAAGCTGCACTGAATGATTTAGTTAGCGACCAATTAAGTTACGGCCACTCAAACGGTGGTGTG
>CANIMM010000049.1 GCA_947468255.1 Chitinophagaceae bacterium
GCGAATAATGGATGGGTGTAAAGGAATACTTCCAGATACATTTAAAGAACAGCATACTGTTTTTGAAAGGGTAACCAACAAAATTATTGGCAATAATAGTATTGCGTTAAAAGCAGCTGAATTGAAGGCCATCCAACTTGGTTATCATATCTGCAGCGTGGAGAGTGGTCTTACTGGAGATGCTGAACAAGTAGGTCGTTCATTAATTCATTTCTGTATAAACTATCAGGGGCTTAAACCAGCCTGTTTGCTGCTAGGAGGTGAAACTACGGTAATGGTTACTGGCAATGGAATGGGTGGCCGTAACCAGCAAATGGCACTCAGCGCCCTGCTGGAACTAGCTTCTGTTGATGACAAAGCATTTTCAAATAAAATCACTTTTTTATCTGCGGGTACTGATGGTACCGATGGACCAACGGATGCAGCCGGTGCTATGGTAGATGTTGATATTATTTCAGCGGCCAATGAATTACACCTCGATGCAGCCAAGTATCTATTAAACAATGATGCATATACTTTTTTTGAACAAACTGGAGGTCTGTTAAAAACAGGGGCTACCCATACCAATGTGATGGACCTAGTTGTAATCCTCATTGAGTAGGGCAGTATTTATATGGTATAGGATTTTCTGTTTGCAGATTTCTTAATAGCGCTCCTTCAATAGCTAGCCATAGTTCAAATAAAAAAGGATGACCAAGAATGGTCATCCTAATAAATAGTATTACAAATTGCTACAAGTTGATTATAAAGAATTACTCAACTCAATTGAGTTAATATGTTAAGCTTTATTATCGAAGCTGATGCATTCTTTTAATTCCCTTTCGCTATAAGATAAGTTGTGTTCCTTTAAAACATCATCTGGAACTCCATTCCATTGATTGGGGACATTACCCATATAACCAACATCCTTCACGCCCATTTCTGAAGTGTAAAATCCGGTGGTGGTTAAGTTGCGCATAAGGTTAAAAAAAGCCACTCCCTGTTTCATGGTTGTTTTGGCCTTATTCGGATAAGCAATTTCATCTACTAATTCAAGACGCTGCTTATCGGTAATGTTGGCAAAAGAATTGCCAAATCTTTTTAGCGAATTCAAATCTAGCCAGCGTAAACCGCCTCTCATGGGGGTTTGGTGTTCGGGCATATCTTTTACAATAAACTCAATAAAATTGGGCACTTTTGCTTCAGAAGCACTTCCGCTCACCTTGTCTTTTGGAATAATAATATCTCCTAAAAGGGTAATTGTAACCATTTCGGCGGGGGTGAAAAACACTTCTTCACTCAATTTTTTATTGGCAATTTTTTCCTCTACCATTCGGTCATCTTCATTGACCCCTGGGGTGGAACTTGCTGCACCTTTTTTATCGGTAGTTTCACATGATTCAATTAGTACGGAGGCCACAGCAGTTCCTACTAATAATGTTTTGATTGATTTACGTCTGTCCATATAATTATTTTTAGCTTTTCAAACCGCTTTAAAAAATCCTTGAAGGGGCTTTAGCGCATGATAGTTTACAGATTATTCTTTTTGAGTTGATCAATTATATATTCGGAGGTTCTCATTGAAAGTGCTAAAATTGTCCAAGTGATATTTTTATCTGCCTGTGATACAAACTGGCCTCCATCAACGTTGAATAAATTTTTACAATCATGTGCCTGACTCCATTTATTAAGGGCAGATTTTTTAGGGTCATTCCCCATCCTAACGGTTCCAGCCTCATGAATAATATTGCCTGGATTAGCCAGTCCGTAATCGCTTTCCGGACCTTCTGTATCACCCCAGGTGATAACAGCACCCATATTGTGCATGATCTCTCTAAAAGTTTCCTTCATGTGTTTGGCCTGCTTAATCTCGTACTCACTATTTTTAGTATTAAACCGAAGTACAGGAATTCCGAATTTATCCACTACTGAAGGATCAATTTCACAAAAATTGGATTCCATGGCGATACTTTCTCCACGACCCGCCATTCCTACATTAGCGCCGAACAGATAGCGTACATCCTCTTTTAAAGAAGCACCATATCCACCAGCTTCCTTCTTTTGTCCATTGATAGGGAACATGCCGTTTTGAGTTTCCATGTCAAATCCAAATCCATAGGAAGGCTGGCTCATACCGCCCCAATATTCAATATGGTAGCCACGTGGAAAATCTAGTTTTTTATTATCCAACCACCAAGGTGAATAAACATGTAGTCCACCTACACCATCTTCATTATATCTTTTTCTTCCAATTAAATTCGGCAAAATTCCGCCCATAGCCGCTCCAGTAGAATCATGTAAATATTTACCCACCACATTGCTTGAATTGGAAATACCATTGGGGTGCTGATCAGATTTTGAATTCAACATCAACCGAGCACTTTCACAAGCACTAGCTGCAAGGATTACTACTTTTCCTTCTACCTGGTATTCCTGCATATCATCTTTATTAACATACGAAACACCTGTCGCCAGCCCTTCTTTATTGGTGAGCACTTCGCGTGCCATCGCATTGGTAATGAGGTCTACATTTCCAGTAGCAAGTGCTGGTTTAATCAATACAGAAGAAGAGGAAAAATCTGCATAAATTTTGCATGACCTTCCACATTGTGCACAATAAAAACAGGCGCCTCTTTCTTTATTAATTTGTTTGGTAAGAATAGATAAGCGAGAAGGAATTACTGGTACACCAACTCCTATAGCCGCCTTTTTGATATATAATTCATGCAAGCGCGGTTTGGGTGCTGGCAAAAATATTCCATCCGGGTCGTTTGGTAGACCTTCATTGCTACCAAAAACTCCAATCAATTTATCTATTTTATCATAATAAGGTTTCACATCTTCATAACCAATTGGCCAATCGTCACCAAGTCCATCAATACTTTTACGTTTAAAATCTTTGGGTCCAAATCGCAATGAAATTCTACCCCAATGGTTGGTTCTTCCACCCACCATTCTTGCTCTCCACCATTCCCATTTGGTGCCAGGAGCGTGTGTATAGGGTTCTCCGTCGATTTCCCATCCCCAATAGCATCCGTCAAAGTCGCCAAAGGGCCTATATTTAGTACTAGCGCCTCTTCGGGGAGAGTCCCATGGGTTTTTTAACTGTGATGAGTTTTTTGCGGGATCATAATCAGGGCCTGCTTCGAGCAGACAAACTTTTAATCCGGCATTTGCTAGTACATACGCTGACATGCCACCTCCAGCTCCGGAGCCAACTATCACTACATCGTATTTCTTTGTTTGTTTTTTAATTTGGAGTGTATCTCCCATAAAAGATATTTTTAGAGAATCAGATAATTTGAATTATCAAATATAATCATTCGCAATTCTACAAAAAAAAACATTTGATAAAGCTTTCACAATTTATAAGAAATTTACTCATAAATTTACTTTCAAGTTTGTATAGGAAACCATCTTAAACGGAAACTTATTAACCATTTAAAATAATCTTCATTAAAAACGACCATTTGTATGAAAAAAATCTTCTTTTTATTATTGCCAACTGTTCTTTTTTCTGTCCAACAGAGTTTTGCCCAGAAGCCTGATCCTGCTGCTACTGAAGTGTGGCAACCTGAACCTAAAGTAGTAACACCTCCAGATGGAATTCAGCCACCATCGGATGCTATTGTTTTATTTGATGGCAAAAACCTAAGTGAATGGGTATCTGTTGAAGATAATTCACCCGCACAGTGGGTTGTAAATAACGGCGTATTTGTAGTTAAAAAGGGGACAGGCAATATCCAAACAAAAAAGTCTTTTACAGATTACCAGTTGCACCTTGAGTGGCAGATACCATCCAAAATTACAGGAACGGGGCAGGGTAGAGGTAACAGTGGGTTGTTTTTGGCCTCTACAGGCAAAGGTGACTCCGGTTATGAAATTCAAATTTTAGATTGCTTTGAAAACAAGACCTATGTTAATGGACAAACCGGGAGTGTGTATAAGCAAGCGATACCATTAGCCAATGCCTGCAGAAAACCAGGTGAATGGCAAACTTATGATGTGATTTGGACTGCACCTCGTTTTAATGATGGAGGAGATCTTTTATCCCCTGCCCGCGTAACCTTGATTCATAATGGGATTATACTTCAGAATAATACTATTTTGAAGGGAGGAACCGTTTATGTAGGGCAGCCAGCATATAAAAAACATGGTCCTTCTCCTATTAAATTGCAAGCGCATGGAGATGCAAGTGAGCCAATCAGTTTTCGCAATATTTGGGTAAGAGAATTGTAACAATAGGTTGATATCCTATTGTTAGATCAGCTATCAGTAAAAAATTTGCTGAAGTAAAAATTAAAGACTCCACATAAAAAAGCCAATGACTTTGAAGTCATTGGCTTTTTTATGTGGGATAATGTATGAAATTATTTTTTCAGCGCGTATTGGATTCCTCCCAATAAATGTTGAAGAAATGCAGGTTCTGAATAAGTTTCAACGGTATGACCTAATTCGGTATAAAATGCTCTTCCACCATCATAGGAATGATACCAGGCCATCGGATGATTATCACCATTTTTACCACCCTGATACGAAGTCTCATCTATTTTTATAAGTACATGTACATCCGGATTCATGTTTTTAAAATTGTACCACTCATCTTTTCTTTCCCATACATCCGGCAAGTGTTTGGTAGCAATGAAATTCTTGTCTACCACCATTAATTTTGCCATCTGTTGACTTGGATGTGATAGAAAGCTAGCACCTACCATTTTCACATACCAAGCCCAGTCATATTCACAATCAGTTGCAGCATGAACTCCTACGAAGCCGCCCCCTTTTTGAATGTAATTTTCTAGCGCTTTTTGTTGTTCCTCACCCAATACATTTCCAGTTGTGCATAAGAAAATGACTGTTTTGTATTTAGCCAAATTTTCAGTGGTAAAAGCCAGCGAATCTTCAGTAGCATCTACTATGAAATGATTATCTAGTCCCAACTGTTTAATTGCCTTAATACCAGTTTCAATGCTTCCATGTCTAAAGCCACTTGTTTTTGAAAATACCAATACGGTTGGATCTTTCTTTTTAAAGGCGAAAGAAATACAGATCAGCAAGAGTAAGGGAATGATGTTTTTTGTGATAATCCGAATTGTATTCATGGTGGTTGTTTTTAATTAAATTGATTGTTTACTATTTAGAGGATAAGTTACCAATGATCAAAAAGAGTATTTCTCCATCCGTTAAAAAATATTGGATGGTTTAATAATCTGAATATTCGGTTGTATGAAGAAAGGTTTGTTCATTTTTTGAAACATTCCCTTGGTATTCTGGCAAAGCAGAAAGGATTTTCCATTCAGGAGCTGCACTGAAACTTTTCCAATGCTCATCCCTGTCTGCCTGGTTTTCATAACTGGTCATGTACATTAGATTTGGCATGCGGCTGCCGGAGATTACGGAGGCATAAAAAACGGCATTAAAATTTAACCGTTTAAACAAGGTGATTTCCCCGCCTTCATTGAACATTTTCACTTTGCTTTTAAAATAAGTTTCTGTTGGACTTTCGTAGCTTCTTAGTTCATAGACCCTTTCTGCTTTTGGTGAAGAAAGCTTTGGTAGGTTCATAAAGGGTGCAAGTGGAAAGGCCTTTAAAAGTATATTTTCTAGTCTACTGTAGGGAGGTTTTTTGGAGGGAGCTTCCAAATATAATTTTCCGTTTGCTTTATAATCGTCATCTTTTTCAAGATTTTCTTTTATAGTAATCACTTGTTGCAAGGATAGAATAGGAACAATTACGTAAATTCTTTTATCAGTAGCCGTGTCATTTGCAATGCCTGTAAATACACCTATGTTTTTTATCTTCTGCTTGTGCAATGCAGGTAAATAGGCGTCTTTGAGGTATTGATCAATAAGGGCTTGCTGGGCTGAGTTTGCAAAATGATAAACGGTGATTTGATAAAATTCACCTCCCTTTGTTGGGGGATTCGCAATGCAAAAAATTGGAGCGATTAAAGTAATTAATAATAAAATTTTTGGAAGCAATTTTTTCATTTTTATTTTTTTTGTGTAATTGAAAACTAGCCATTTCTATTCAATAGTTCTTTTTAAAATTTCAACTTGGCTAATTAGGTGAAATTGGTTTTTCAATTCTTGAAGGTAGGATATTATATAATCGGTACGAATTGAATTATGTTTAACCTGAAATACTAACTTTTTGCTTAAAAAACAGCAGGTGATGGAGGGTAAACCCTCAATCACCCGCTGTAAGACTTTTCTGCGATTGTAAACTGTGTTAAGTTTTAAAATTAGATGCCTAGCAAATCCCTATTAAATTGCTCATTATTTCCAGCACTTGCAAAATCGTCAAATGCCTTGTCTGTTACTTTGATAATGTGGTCTCTAATAAATGGTGCACCTTCTGCTGCTCCATCCTCCGAATTTTTTATCGCACATTCCCATTCCAATACTGCCCATCCTTTATAGTCATAAGCAGAAAGTTTACTAAATATGGATTTAAAATCTACTTGTCCATCACCAAGAGAACGGAAGCGACCAGCGCGGTTTACCCAATTTTGATATCCTCCGTAAACGCCTTGCTTTCCAGTAGGGTTAAATTCAGCATCTTTTACATGAAAGGCTTTGATGCGCTGATGATAATAATCAATATAAGCTAGGTAATCAAGACTCTGTAAAACGAAATGGGAGGGGTCATACAGTAAGCATGCACGCGGGTGATTGTTTACCTTTTCCAAAAACATTTCGTAAGATATACCATCATGTAGATCTTCACCGGGGTGAATTTCGTAGCACAGATCCACACCGCATTCATCAAAAGTATTCAATATCGGCAACCATCGTTTCGCCAATTCTGTAAAGCAGGTTTCAACTAACCCTGCCGGACGCTGCGGCCAAGGATAAACAAATTGCCAAAGTAGCGCACCACTAAAAGTGCCATGCGCATTCAATCCCAAATTTTGAGAGGCTTTTGCAGCATATGTAAGTTGTTGTACCGCCCATTCAGTTCTTGCAGCTGGATTTCCTTTAACAGCATCCGGTGCGAAGGCATCGAAAAGTTCATTGTAAGCGGGATTGACGGCAATCAGTTGACCCTGCAAATGGGAAGATAGTTCCGTTATTTGCAAACCTGCTTGTTGAACAATGCCATTGATTTCATCCGCATAGGTTTTACTTTCCGCTGCTTTCTGTAAGTCAATAAACCTGGCATCCCATGAAGGGATTTGTATACCAACAAATCCTTTGTCGCTTGCCCATTTACAAATACTGGGTAGCGAATTATAGGGAGCAGTATCTCCAGCAAATTGAGCTATAAATATGCCTGGTCCTTTTATTGTTTGCATATAAAATAATTTGATAATTGATGAATTGATTTAGGATTTTATTTCTACTAACGCACCCTTGCTTACACCACAAAATCCGTCCATTTTTTATCTGATTGGGCAGAGAGCACCACATTGTCAATAAATGCCATCCCTCTTATTCCATCTGCTACGGATGGAAAGTCAAGCGCTTCTTTATTTGCCTCGGCACCATTCAATTTGGCCAAAAGGGTAGTTGCAAAATTTTTGTAAATATTGGCAAATGCCTCTAGGTATCCTTCGGGGTGACCTCCAGGAGTTCTACAGTTGCTGGTAGCATAAGAGGAGAGACGGTCTCCATAGTTTGATCCGGCACGAAGTATTTGGGTAGGGGCATCCAGCCATTTTACCAATAAAGTATTGGGTTCCATTTGCGCCCATTCGATGCCGCCCTTTTCTCCATAAACCCTTATTTTTAGCGCGTTTTCTTCTCCAGCTGCCACCTGAGAAGCCATCAATACACCCGCTGCACCGTTATCAAATTTCAACAATACATTTCCATCATCATCTAGTGCTCTTCCGTCTACCAGAATATTTAGATCAGCACAGAGTTGGGTGATTTTTAAACCAGTAATATATTCGGCCAAATGAGCAGCATGTGTTCCGATATCTCCCATGCAACCACTCTTGCCACTTTTTGTTGGATCTGTTCTCCAAGCTGCTTGTTGATTGCCTTCTCGTTCTGATAATTTACTCAACCAGCCTTGAGGATATTCAACCCATACTTTTCTAACTTTACCTAATACACCATCGTTTATCATCGCTTTTGCCTGTTTAACCAATGGGTATCCTGAGTAAGTGTGGGTAAGGCAAAGGACCAAGCCTGTTTGTTCAACTAGCTTTTTCAATTCTTTTGCTTCCTCTAATGAAAAAGTAATTGGCTTTTCAATTACTACATTGAAACCATTTTCCAAAGCCAGTTTTGCAGGTGCGAAATGGGCAAAGTTGGGTGTTACGATGGTTACAAAATCCATTCTTTTATCTGCTGGTTGCAAACTTTCTTTTTCTATCATTTCCTGGTATGTCAGGTAAATTCTGTCTTCTGGAAGAAATAATGACTGGCCTGAATCTTTTGCAATTTCCGGATTGATGCTTAGTGCGCCACAAACCAATTCAACCAAACCATCCATATTGGAGGCATAGCGATGAATTGAACCGATAAAGGCGTCTTTACCACCTCCAATCATGCCCATTCGTAATTTTCTTTTCATACTAGTAAATTTTAAGTTTGATTCTTATTATGTAGGTTTATTTTTTTACAATTTTACGGATAAATTGCAACATAACTTTAATAAAATATTTTAAGCACAATATCCAAACTTATTTTCTAACGGTATTGTGTACTGGCACAACCTATCCCTTGCAATTTCTTACCACTAAGAGGGCTTCTTTAGCCAAGGAACCAGGCCGTTATTTATCCGGTTGCTGTTTAGTTGCTATTCGTAGGTTTCAGGGTATGAACAAGCTGTTTAAAAAAATAATTGTTAATTTAACTATTTTAAATTAAAAATCAATAATATTACATTTCTCTTTTCGGATATCCTTTTTTTAACCTTTATAAAATCAACGATTATGCTAGCCAATGTTCAGAAAAAACAATTATTCTTAGCCAGTTGCTTGGCACTTTTAGTGACCTCTCTTTCATTTGGAATTCGTGCCGGTATACTTGGCCGACTTGGAGTTCAATTTGAATTGAATACCCAGCAGCTCGGAACAATTGCCGCTACTGCATTCTGGGGTTTTCCGCTTGCAATAGTAATAGGGGGAATGGTGGTAGATTCAATCGGGATGAAGAAATTATTGGTTGCTGCTTTTGTGTTTCATTTAGCAGGAATATTACTTACCATCTTCGCTACCGGTTACTGGAGTTTGTTCATTTCAACGCTATTGGTTGGGATTGCAAACGGTACCGTAGAAGCGGCTTGTAACCCCTTGGTGGCTACCATTCACAGCGATAACAAAACAACTAAACTCAATCATTTCCATTTATGGTTTCCAGGTGGTATAGTTATAGGAACCCTTTTGGTATTCTTTTTAGATAAAATTGGAATCGGCTGGCAGATTCAAGTGGGCTTGATGATTATCCCTACCGTTATTTACGGTTATCTATTCAGTAAGCTGGAATTTCCGGTTACAGAAAGAGTAGCGAGTGGTGTTTCTAGTGCAGAAATGTATAAGGCATTACTTAATCCATTATTTATTTTAATGATCGTTTTAATGTTTGGAACCGCTATCACCGAATTGTTTACTGGTCAGTGGATCGATGTATTATTAAAAAATGTTACAGATAATGCTATTTTGTTATTAACATTGGAAACAGGTGTAATGGTCATTGGACGTGCTTTTGCAGGCCCTGTAGTTCATAAATTTTCACCATTGGGTGTATTATTGATGTCATCTATTTTGGCAGCTGCCGGTTTATATCTACTTGGACATACTTCAGGAAATATGCTTTTTGCAGGTGCGATTTTATTTGGTATGGGAGTATGTTATTTTTGGCCTACCATGTTGGGTTTTGTGTCTGAAAATTTGCCAAAGACCGGAGCCGTTGGGATGAACCTAATGGGTGCTGCGGGTATGTTTGCAGTATCGGTATATATGATTTTTATGGGCGGTTATTATGATAAATTATTGGCGGCACATATGGAAAATGGATTGGATGAAGCAAAAAAAGCAGCTGGTCCTGAAATCATTAATGTCACCCTCGTTATCCCAATCGTGTTGATAGTTGCATTCGCAGGATTATTTCTGTTTATGCGATCTAAAAAAACAACCGCTGCATAAACTATTTTTTTATTTAATCGTTTAATAATTACAAATGTCGGATCATCAAAATAGGCGAAATGCCATCAAAAATATACTGGTAGGTTCAGCAGCGCTTGGATCATCTTCTATGTTAACCTCTTTCAAAGAGAATGAAAATATAAATGACAGCCAATTGAAACTTAAAGGAAATATTAATCATTCAGTTTGTGCATGGTGCTACGGCAAAATGACTATTGAAGAATTGTGCTTAGGGGTTAAAAAAATCGGCTTTTCAGCCATTGATTTGGTAGGGCCAAAAGACTGGCCCATTTTGCAAAAACATGGGATCTTTTCTTCTATGTGCAATGGAGCAGAAACAGGTTTATCCGATGGTTTTGCTGAAAAGAAATTCCATGAAAAGCTGATCCAGAATTATACGGAAATGATTCCAATGGTGGCTAAGGCGGGGTATAAAAACCTGATTTGTTTTAGCGGCAACCGTCGGGGTATGGATGATGAAACTGGGCTAGCTAATTCTGCTGCAGGGTTGAAAAAAATCATTGCGTTGGCCGAAAAACATGGCGTTATTTTGCAGATGGAATTACTCAACAGTAAAGTCAATCACAAAGATTATATGTGTGATCGATCCAATTGGGGTGTTGAATTGTGTAAAAGAGTAGGCTCTGAAAACTTCAAACTTCTTTATGATATTTACCATATGCAAATTGATGAGGGGGATGTGATTGCTACCATTCAGGCTAATCACCAATACTTCGGGCATTACCATACCGGGGGTGTTCCGGGACGAAATGAAATTGATGACACCCAAGAGTTGTATTACCCTGCCATCATGAAAGCGATTCTAGCAACCGGTTATAAAAATTATGTTGCACAAGAGTTTATTCCTGCAAAGGAGGATAAAATGCAATCGTTAAAGGAGGCAATTAAAATATGCGATGTATAAATCCTATTTGGATAATTTGTAATATTTTCTTTAGAATTAAAAATATATAATATAAAATGGCTGATAATAAGTATGATGCAATTGTAGTAGGCTCTGGTATCAGTGGTGGCTGGGCGGCGAAGGAATTAACCGAAAAAGGGCTGAAGGTGTTGATGCTAGAAAGAGGTAAAAATATTGAGCACATAAAGGACTACCCGAGTGCTTCCAAAGCACCCTGGGAATTTCCTCATGCCGGTGGAAGAACCCAGCAAATGATTCAAGATTATCCCGTTTTGAAAAGGGATTACCCACTCAATGAAATGAATCTTGATTATTGGGCAAAAGATAGCGAAAGTCCATATACAGAGGTGAAACGCTTTGATTGGTTTAGAGGATATCATGTAGGTGGTCGTTCATTAATGTGGGGTCGTCAAAGTTATCGGTGGAGTGATTTCGATTTCGAGGCCAATTCAAAAGATGGCTTTGGAGTGGATTGGCCCATTCGCTACAAGGATATAGCTCCATGGTACGAGTATGCTGAAAAATTTGCAGGTATCAGTGGATCCATGGAAGGCTTGCCTCAGTTGCCGGATAGTCATTTTATGCCTGCCATGGAAATGAATTGCGTGGAAAAGGATGTTGCAGCCAGGTTAAAAAAACATTATAATAACAGTCGTACCATGATCATCGGTCGTACTGCTAATATTACGGTTCCTCATGAGGGCAGAACCAATTGCCAGTATCAAAATAAATGTTGGCTAGGTTGTTCCTTTGGTGCTTATTTTAGTACACAATCTGCTACACTTCCTGCTGCTATGAAGACAGGGAATTTAACGGTTCGCCCATTTTCTATTGTTACCAAACTTATTTATGATAAGGATTCTAAAAAGGCGAAAGGAGTTGAAATACTGGATGCAGAAACCAACCAAACCTATGAGTTTTTCAGCAAAATCGTTTTTGTAAATGCTTCTACTTTGAACTCAACTTGGTTACTGATGAATTCTGCTACCGATATCTGGCCAGAAGGGCTAGGCAGCAGTAGCAATGCATTAGGACACAATCTGATGGATCATCATCTTGGAGTTGGAGCTAGTGGAGATGTGGACGGCTATGAAGATAAATATACTTATGGACGTCGGGCAAATGGAATTTATATTCCACGATATCGTAATCTATTTGGTAATAAGAGTGATTATTTACGAGGGTTCGGTTACCAGGGTGGCGCAAGTCGGGAAGGATGGAAAAGACAGGTGGCAGAATTGTCCATTGGTGCAGATTTTAAAGATGCATTGTCTGAGCCTGGGGATTGGAAAATGGGTATTGGAGGCTTCGGGGAAATCCTTCCTTATGCCGAAAATAAAGTAACACTGGATAAAACCAAAAAAGATAAATGGGGGCTTAATGTGTTGGCCATTGATTGTGAGTTGAAGGAAAATGAATTGAAGATGCGCAAGGATATGATCAGTGATGCTGTCGAAATGCTGGAAGCCGCTGGTGTTAAAAATGTTAAAGGTCGCGATGGAGACGGAACACCTGGTAGAGGTATTCATGAAATGGGTACAGCTCGTATGGGTAAAGATCCTAAAACATCCGTATTGAATGGTAATAACCAGATTTGGGATGCAAAAAATGTGTTTGTTACCGATGGAGCTTGCATGACTTCTGCAGCATGCGTTAATCCATCTTTAACCTATATGGCATTAACTGCAAGAGCAGCCAATTTTGCTGTGGAAGAATTAAAGAAAGGAAATTTATAGAAACCATTAACAATTAAAAGGATGAATATGAATAGAAGAGATTTGCTTCAAAATGTAGCAATTTTACTTGGAGGATCTATTGTTGGAGGTTCTGTATTTAGTATCTCCGGCTGCCATTCAAATGACAAAGCTGTAAATGCTTTGTTTAGCGAAAGCCAGCTAGCTTTTATGAATGAAATTGCGGATACTATTTTACCCACTACCACAAGTCCAGGTGCCAAAACGGCCAATGTTGGAAAATTTATGTCGGTGATGGTCCTAGACTGTTATGAAGTAGCCAACCAAAAAATATTTTTGGAAGGGCTCAAAAAAATTGACGAATTAAGTGAAAAAAAATTCAGTACTTCCTTCGTAAAAGCTACTGCTCCACAACGAACTGAATTATTGCAAACTTTAGATAAGGAACAAAAGGAATATCAAGCTGCCAAAACTAAAGAAGCTCCATCCCATTATTTTAGAATGATGAAAGAGCTAACTGTATTGGGGTATTTTAGCTCCAAAGAGGGGGCTACCCAAGCCTTGCGTTATTTGCCGATACCTGGTAAATATGATGGATCTTATCCATACAAAAAGGGCGATAAAGCCTGGGCAACCTAGTTCGTTTTTTATATACAATATCTTACTGCTTTATAATGCTTCCCCTTTTCGAGGATTTGAATTATAAAGCAGTTTGTATAATACGGAAATCGTACTGTAAGCCAATACATTGTTGCTTATGATAATGGCTGCTAACAAATACAATCGTCCCTGATTATTTTGAATAATTGGCGACTGCGATAAATTGGATATATTGGGCTAAATTAAAAATCACTTTTTTCGATAAAATATAATTTTTATGAATGATCGTCGTTCTTTTTTAAAAAATTCAGCATCACTGGTAGGTGGTAGTTTATTACTATCAGCCTTTGATAGCAAAGCTTTTACCATTTTTAGCAATCGGATTGCTCCCAGTGACCAAGTCAATATCGGTGTGATCGGTGTAAATGGAATGGGATGGAATAATGTGTTGGCTGCATTAAAAGTACCTGGTGTTAATCTGGTTGCCATTTGCGACGTGGATAAAAATATAATTGACAAAAGATTAAAGGAATTGGATTTGCTCACTGGAAAGGCATCCAAGGTGAAGATTTTTGGTCATTATAAGGAATTGTTAGACCAGCACGATATTGATGCAGTCATTATCGGCACACCAGATCATTGGCATGCATTAATGATGATCGA
>CANIMM010000050.1 GCA_947468255.1 Chitinophagaceae bacterium
CGATTAAAAAAACGGGCGACTGGCGATTGTATATCAAAACATTCACCTTGGTAGGAGCGGCAATTGCAATGTATTGCAGTCTTATATTTATCTCCATCAACCCTTTGCTGGCCTTACTGATTTGCGCAGTTCTGGGTTTTACATTTGCCAGTATTGGCTTTAGCGTGATGCATGATGCCAATCACGGAAGTTATAGCACCAAGCCCTGGTTGAATGACCTATTAGGACTATCCGCAAATGCCCTAGGAGCCAGTTCATTTTTTTGGAAACAAAAACATAATATCATTCACCACACCTACACCAATGTAGACGGAATTGATGACGACATTGCTAAAAGTCCCATTATTCGTCAGTGTGAAACACAAAAATGGGTGCCAGCACACAAAATTCAACATTTATATTTGGTTCCGGTATATGCTTTGTCCTCTATATTCTGGCTGTTTTTTATGGATTTTACTAAATATTTCACTAGAAAAATTTATACAACAGAGGCCTGGGAAATGAGCGTTAAAAATCATATTATATTTTGGGCAACCAAGGTTTTGTACTTTGTTTTTTATATGATTATTCCGATCATAGTTTGGGGTTTTGGTCCTTGGTTATTAGGCTTCTTTTTACTGCATGTGGTAATGGGACTTACCCTTTCACTGGTATTTCAATTAGCACATGTGGTGGAGAATACAGAGTTTGAAAATGTAGCCTTAGATGAAACCAAACATGTGGAAACAGCTTGGGCAGAGCACCAGATTAAAACAAGCTCCAATTTTGCAATGGGCAATCCAGTGATTTCATGGTTTGTGGGCGGATTGAATTTTCAAATCGAGCACCACCTTTTTCCTAAAGTCAGCCATGTTCATTATCCTGCAATCAGTAAAATAGTAATCGAAAAATGTGCGGAGTATCATTTGCCTTACAATCAATATCGTACCATCTCAGGAGCACTTGCATCTCATTTTAGGGTAATGAAAATGTTGGGTAAACAGCCGGTGGCTGTTTCGCATCATCAAGCCCAGGCTGCTTAATAATTGTTAAGGTTTATATTTTGCTTCCTGTAATATTTTTTCCGGATCGGCATTCATTAATTGCTGCAGTGATAATGTTTTATTTTTGTTAGCAAATATTTTTACAATTTGCCAGCCACTAAAAGAGCCGATATTACCCGGGGCACCCTCGCCCAACTCCTGTGTTTTGGGGCTTTCGCCGATATAATTCTTTATAATATTTTTGTCTGTTAACTGAAGGTATTCGTTTTTTACAAACAGGTCCCAGATCACCGCTTCATGCAGATAGGCATCAGCTAATTGTTTTTTAGCATATCCAATTAATTGGTATTCCTCAATTTTGGGCAAAAATTTACTCAGCAAATAAAGGCGTTTGCCTTTTTCAATCATTTGATCAACCAATGGTTTGTCAAACCCTTTTTCAGGAAAGAGGTCGTTTACAATATTATTCAAACAGTTCACCACAATGTAGCTTGGCTCAAATCGGCTTGATACATAAGCAGGATAAGTTTCTTGCACCAAACTAGTTTTGTATAAATAAAAATCTTTGCCTAGGTGCAGTTGTAATCCCACTATGAGCGCTTCGTCTGATAAGATATCACCATATCCGTCTGCAGGGCCGATATAGGTAATAATTTTAGAGGGCAGTGGATAGGAAGGGAAATAGTATTTTACAAATTGTAATCCTTGGGTAATCTCTTTTTCGATAGGGTGGAAGTTTCGAAAAGTTATTTCCGAACTGTCGAAGATGGGGCGGTAGGCCTTGATGAATGCATTTACATAGGATGCAGCGGAATCGGTTGGCCAGGAGGGGTCTACATTTAAAATGTTTGACAAATAGGTTCTTGTAAAAACGGGTTCTTTTTTTTGTAATTGAAATAGGTAATCAGCTAAATTGTTGGAGCTGGTGTCGAATAAGTCTTTCTCAAATCGGGTGGTTTTTAATTTTACGGATATATTGGAAACATTGGGTATTTTCTCTTGCTCATTGCAGGAAAATAACACCAATGAAAGCAAAACTGAAGTGGCAAATAATTTCATACTTATTAATGGGATTCAATGTTTTAACTTTACAAAGAAATACAAAGATTTCTAAATATAAAGTTAAGGCCCTTTAATGGCAGTACTATGAAAATATTTTTAGCACAGCAAAACTATCATATCGGCAATTTTGAAAGCAATACGCAAAAGATCATTGCTGCAATCGAAACTGCAAAAGCACAGGGGGGAGATATCATTGTATTCAGTGAACTGAGCGTCTGTGGTTATCCACCCCGTGATTTTTTGGAATTTGATGACTTTATCGATAGTTGCAATGCTTCTATTGAGCGGATTCAATCCCATGCCGACTCAATTGCTGTGATTGTAGGTGCACCCGACAGGAATAACGCGAAAGTGGGAAAGCCTCTTTTTAATGCGGCCTATTTTTTATACAACAAAAAAGTGATTGGTATAGCGCATAAAACGTTGTTGCCTACCTATGACATATTTGATGAATACCGTTATTTTGAACCCGCTTTTGAATGGAATGTGATTGAGTTTAAAGGAAAAAAAATTGCGCTTACCATTTGTGAAGACATTTGGAATCTAGGAAATAATCCATTGTATCGAATATGTCCGATGGATAAACTGATGGAACAGCAGCCCGATCTGATGATCAATATTTCCGCTTCTCCATTTGATTATACCCATGATGAAGACCGCAAGGCTACTATAAAGGATAATGTAGTCAAGTATCAGTTGCCCATGTTTTATTGCAATGGAGTAGGGAGTCAAACGGAAGTGATTTTTGATGGGGCATCGATGGTGTTTGATAAACATGCCAATTTGTGCGGTCAGCTTCCAATGTTTGAAGAGGCTTTGCAAAGCTTTACACTGCAAGATGACGGGAGCATTGATGCGCCGATCATTGAGCCATCCATCAGGGTGTCGGATGAAGCATTAACTCCGTCTTCCTTAAAAGAAGAAAAAAATATCGATCAGGTGCATGATGCGATTGTAATGGGAATTAGGGACTATTTTGCCAAGATGGGATTTTCAAAAGCCATCATAGGAAGTAGCGGCGGCATTGATAGTGCAGTAACCATTGCATTAGCTTGTACCGCCTTGGGAGCGGCCAATGTAAGAGCGATATTAATGCCTTCTCAATATTCTTCGGGGCACTCGGTGGAAGATGCAGTGACCCTTAGCACTAACCTAGGCAATCCGTATGATATTATTGCGATCAAAAATATTTACGATGTATTTTTATCTGAACTCAAACCAATTTTCAACGACTTGCCATTTAGTGTAGCAGAAGAAAATATCCAGAGCCGAAGCAGGGGAAATCTGCTGATGGCCATCGCCAACAAGTTTGGGTATATACTGCTTAACACTTCTAATAAAAGCGAGCTGGCAACAGGTTATGGAACCCTGTATGGTGATATGGCCGGTGGCATAGGGGTGCTGGGCGATTGCTATAAGCTGCAGGTATACGCTTTGGCGAATTATATTAACCGAGATAAAATCATCATTCCCAATAATATTATTTCAAAAGTACCCTCTGCAGAATTGAGACCTGGGCAAAAAGATTCCGATTCGCTGCCAGACTATGAGGTATTGGACAAATTACTATTTCAATACATCGAAAGAAGACTTGGGCCTAAGGAAATTAAGGTACAAGGATTTGATGCTGCATTGGTAGACCGTGTATTGAAAATGGTGAATGTGAATGAATATAAGCGCAACCAGTTTTGCCCCATCATCCGTATTTCGCCTAAAGCTTTTGGAGTTGGCAGAAGAATGCCGATAGTAGGAAAGTATTTGAGTTGATACAGATCCTCTTGATGCCTAATAATAAGTGTAAGAAAATACCGATGTAAAAATGAGCGATTTATCCGGCTATTTATTTTCTTTTCATTTTGCAGCTGCGCCCTCTTTTAATGATTGTTTTAATTGCCCGATTTTTTCAAGGGTTGCTGCCAATGCTTCGGGTTGGTTGGTGCCAATCAACAATTTTTTTTGGTTGGTGAATTCAAGTTGCAGCCCTTTATCTCCTGATACATTCCACGCTTTTCCTTTTCCAAAAAGTCCGATTCGTACTCCCCATCCTCCATATTCTGTAATTGCCGAGTATTTTCTTACATAGCAAAGGGATATTTGTTCCCAAGAAAATTTTTTGAATGACCAGTGAAACGGAAAAAACTTAACATAGATTCCATCTTTTTTAATGAGGGTATCTAGGCGCATATTTAAAACTAAAATGGTAATCACAAGAATTAATGCTGCAGTAAATAAAAGACCTGTGTTACTCATTGGCTTATCTCCAAAAGCTTGTCCAGTTATCAGTTGATTGTAAACGCCCAAAAAGGTTACCCCATTTATAGCCAGCAGAATTACCCAAAGCCACCATTGATTGAATTTTTGTTTTTCCGAAAATAAAATTTCATGTTCCATTCCTTAAAATTAAAGAAAAAAGAATCAATCTTTTTCCAATGTATTTGCTATGGCAGTAGGGTTTAATTAAATTTTAACTCAGTTCTTAATGTAAATAGGCTTTTTCTTACCTGCATAGTTCGTATTTTCGCCAACCAATCAGGGTATTAGATGGTGGTCATTCTGGGATTTTTAATTGAACTTGGATTGAACTATTATTTTAAATCACCCTTCCATTATTAGGGAGATATAAATATTTATTATGCTACAAACTGCCGAAGACATCCGCTTGCTGAACGAAGAAATTAACCAATCAGCAGGTTTTGTAACCAGAATCAATGATGAATTAAGTAAAGTAATTGTTGGCCAACATGGAATGATTGAGCGATTGCTCATTGGTTTGCTGAGTAATGGCCATATTTTACTGGAGGGGGTACCCGGTCTAGCAAAGACCCTCGCCATCAAATCGCTGGCACAGTCAATTCATGCTAATTTTAGCCGCATACAGTTTACGCCCGACCTGTTGCCCGCCGATGTAGTGGGTACCATGATTTACAACCAGGCAAAAAACGAATTCATGGTTCGCAAAGGACCCATTTTTTCTAACTTTATCCTAGCAGATGAAATTAATAGAGCGCCTGCAAAAGTGCAAAGTGCTTTATTAGAGGCGATGCAGGAACGGCAGGTAACCATTGGTGACACTAGTTTCCAATTGGAAGAGCCATTTCTGGTATTGGCCACACAAAATCCAATAGAGCAGGAAGGAACTTACCCCTTGCCGGAAGCGCAGGTAGACAGGTTTATGTTAAAGGTGATCATCGATTATCCTTCCAAAACTGAGGAGCAGCTAATCATTCGCCAAAATACGGAGGGCCTTTCTTTTTCTCCAATCTATCCAGTTGCAACTACAGAAGAAATTTTGATTGCAAAACAATTGGTAAGAAGGGTGTACTTGGATGAAAAAGTTGAAAATTATATTTTGGATATCGTATTTGCCACCCGCTATCCTGAAAAATACAATTTGCCAAAATTAAAGCCCTTGATCAGTTTTGGCGGATCACCAAGGGCAAGCATTAATCTGGCGTTGGCAGCCAAAGCGCATGCATTTTTAAATAAAAGAGGATTTGTAATTCCAGACGATGTGAGAAGTATTTGCAAAGATGTATTGCGCCATCGCATTGGACTGACTTATGAAGCTGAAGCAGAGAATGTAAGCGCATCCATGATTATTGATGAGATACTGAGGGTAGTGGTGGTACCCTAGTTTTTGGGGACTAAAAAATACGGGATTGAAATAGTCGATTATTTCAAATGGCCGGCAAACTGATTTTAAAAAATTGCTATTAGATAATAAATATTTTGTTTAAAAAGAAAGTCAATACCATTCCATCAACGCCTACCGACCCTCTTCGATCGGTTGAATTGGAGGGGGCTGCCATTATGCGAAAGGTTCGTGAGCTAGAGATAAAAAGCAAAAAAATTACCACGCATTTATTTACAGGTGAGTATCATTCTGCTTTCAAAGGAAAGGGGATGAGCTTTCGCGAGGTTAGGGAGTATTACGCCGGCGATGATGTGCGATTTATTGATTGGAATGTAAGTGCTAGATTTAGTCATCCTTTTACAAAAGTGTTTGAAGAGGAGCGAGAGCTTTGTGTTTATTTATTGGTAGATACTAGTGCTAGTAATTTATTTGGAACGGTCCAGTCAAGAAAGCGCGATATTATAACGGAGATAGCGGCTTTGTTGACTTTCAGTGCTATTAATAACAATGACAAGGTAGGGGTTATTTTTTTTAGCGACAAGGTTGAAAAATTCATTCCACCCAAGAAGGGGAGGCAGCATGCGCTTTATATTGTACGTGAGTTACTAACTACAACGCCTGTTGGAAAAAGTACAAAAATGGAAGAAGGGATCAAGTTTTTCAATAAGGCAGCTCGCCATAAAAGCATTGCTTTTTTGATGAGTGATTTTGTGGATGCGGTGTATGAAAATGACCTGAAGGTGATAGGAGGCAGACATGATGTGATCGGCCTGAGGGTGTATGACAAAATGGACATGCAGTTGCCGGAAGCTGGCTTGCTAATGGTGCAGGACTTCGAAACAGGCCAGCAGCAATTCATTGACAGCAACAACAAATTTGTTCAATACACCTATCAACAGAAATTCATGGAGCAAAGTGATATGTGCAAAAACTATTTTAGAAAGGCAGGTGCCGATCTCTTGCATATTCGAACCGATGAGGATTATGTGAAAATATTGCAACAGTTTTTTATTAAGAGAAGCTGATTTTAACTGATAACGGGTTAACTTAAAACTGATAATGGGTAATTGGAAAAATAGGAGTTTTTTTTTGGCGATAGTATTGGTCTGTCTTTTTACTCAGTTATCCTATGCGCAACCAATCATTCGGTCATCGGTTGATAAAAGGGAAATACTGATTGGAGAACAATTTACCCTTACATTACAAGCCGAATTTTCGCCTGTTGATTATACCCTGCATTGGCCTGTATTATCCGATTCTATGGCCCATTTTGAAGTGCTCAGTCGCCATATTGATTCCTTGTACAACAACCAACAGCTTTCCGGACTTGTTCAAAAAATCACCTTTACCAGTTTTGATTCTGGCAAGTGGGTGCTGCCCGCTTTATTAGTCACTGCAGATCCAGTCAAGCTTGGCAGTTCCGTTCGCTTATTTACTGATTCAGCATCAATTACCGTTTCTTTTTCCACTAGCGATACCACCCAACAATTGCGAGATATTAAGCCTATTCGAGAAGTAGAAACAATTAATCCGATATGGTATTGGGTTGGTGGAGGGGTTGTACTAGTTGCGGTGATTGCATTACTGACTTGGTGGTGGAAGCGAAAAGGAAAAATGAAGGCGCATTCATTCAAGTCAAAATTATCAGCTTATGAAGAAGCGATGCTGGAATTGAAAAATTTATCGGGTTATAATTTAGCAGTTCGAGAAGAGGTGAAAATATTTCATTCCCAATTGGCAGCTATTTTCAAGCAATATGTATCACGCATTTATCAGCAGACCTATCTGAGCAAAACGACTCGTGAAACATTGCTATTATTGAAAGAGCAACAAGTGGATGTACAATTGCTTAACAAAGTTTTAGATAGCTTAGGTTGCGGGGATGCTGTAAAATTTGCAAAATATTTTCCACCAGTTACCGAAAGTGAACATTGCATGAAATTGGTAGAAGAACTGGTAGCGCAAATAAAAAAATTGAAGGAAACCCCTAAACCCCTAAACTCTAAACTCTAAACCCCTAAACTCTAAACCCCTAAACCAATTGTTAACCGAATACCTAGATACCCTACATTTCGCCTATCCATGGTTGCTTTCGCTTGCCTTAGTTATTCCGGCGATGATTATTTGGCAGTTTAAATTTGGGAATTTGCATCAGGCTGGATTAAAGGTTTCTTCACTAAAAAACTTTCAATCTATCCGTTCTTGGAAAAGCTT
Source organism: Chitinophagaceae bacterium (assembly GCA_947468255.1). Classification (GTDB taxonomy): domain Bacteria; phylum Bacteroidota; class Bacteroidia; order Chitinophagales; family Chitinophagaceae; genus Ferruginibacter. Next base: position 7,894 of record CANIMM010000050.1, read on the forward strand.
ATTTCGTCCAATAACTTTTATTTGCAGGTTGTTGGGAATACTTTTGATTATTATAGCTATGGCAAGGCCTCAAACCAAAAATGAAGAGCAGCGGGTAGAGGGAGAAGGGGTGGATATTGTTTTGTGTATTGATGTAAGTGGAAGTATGACGGCCCAGGATTTTACTCCCAACAGGATGGAAGCGGCAAAAGCAGTTGCGGCCAGTTTTGTAGAAAAAAGGTTGACGGACCGAATAGGAATTGTGATCTTTTCTGGCGAAAGTTTCACGCAATGCCCACTCACTACCGACAAAGCGGTGCTTAAATCAGCGATCGAAAGCATTAGAAATGGTTTATTGGAGGATGGCACTGCCATTGGAGATGGTTTGTCTACTGGTATTGATCGTTTGCGAACTAGTAAGTCTAAAAGCAAAGTGGTTATTTTATTGACGGATGGTGAAAATAATGGCGGTTTAATAGGGCCTGATAATGCCAAAGAAATAGCGAAAGCCTTTGGTATAAAGGTGTATACCATTGGTGTTGGGACGGAAGGGTTTGCTCCTTATCCGATCAAGACAGAACTTGGAGTAATTATGCAGCAGCAGAAAGTAACGATTGATGAAAAGTTATTAAAGGCAATTTCCGGAGAAACTGGGGGAAAATATTTCAGGGCAAAGGACAATGCAGGATTGCAAAACATTTACACTGAAATAGATACCCTGGAAAAATCAAAAGTGGAAGTATCTACCATTACGCGATATACTGAAAAGTTTACCCCCTTTCTGTTGGCGGCGCTTATTTTATTATTGTTAGAGCTGGTGCTTAGGTTTACTGTTTTTAAAAAATTTCCGTAAAATAATCGCTGCTAAAATTTTAAAAACCCTTCGCTTTCGTTTTAATTAGTGAAATTTGTAGTCTATGATGGCAACAGTGTATAAAAGTACCGGAAGCTGGTATATTGTTCAAGATGAGGAGGGCAAGGTTTTCAATGCTCGTATTAAAGGGAAGTTCAAGATTGACAATATTACTTCCACTAATCCTATTGCCGTAGGGGATGTGGTATTGGCTGATATGGAAAATGAGTTGGAAAAAACGCTTACCATAACTGATATTGCACCACGAAAAAACTACATTACACGGTCTTCTCCACATAATCGCAATCAGCATCATATCATTGCATCCAATCTCGATCAGTCACTGTTATTTGCTACTTTAAAGGATCCAAAAACTTCACTTGGTTTTATTGATCGGTTTTTAATTACTTCCGAAGCGTACCATGTACCTTCTATCCTTGTGTTTAACAAGTCGGATCTCTACAAAGAAAAAGAGCTTGCGAGGTTCCAGGAAATCAAAGAAATTTACGAGGCCATTGGTTATAAAGTGCTCTCCATGAGTATTGAAAAAAACGAGGGAGTAGAAGCGGTGAAAAGTTTGTTGAAAGACAAAACCACTTTGTTGAGTGGTCATTCGGGTGTTGGTAAATCTTCTTTTATTAATATTATTTTTCCTGAACTGCGGCTTAAAACACAGGATGTAAGCGGCTGGAGTGGCAAGGGGTTGCATACCACCACTTTTGCCGAAATGTTCAATCTTTCATTTGGAGGCAGGGTAATTGACACGCCTGGTATTCGAGAACTAGGGCTGGTAGACATTCCCAAGCATGAGCTGTCTCATTATTTTCCGGAAATGAGGGCTTTGATCAATGAGTGCCATTTTAATAATTGTATGCACATCAATGAGCCGGGGTGTAAGGTGAAGGAAGCGGTAAACCTAGGGACGGTTCACCCCGATCGTTATTATAGTTATTTAAATATCCTTGATAGTATTGAGAAGAAACCTTTCTAATCTTAGTATTTGGCAATGCCAAAACTATTCGGAGATCTTATTGCCTCCCTTATACTTTGCATTTTTACTTACTTTTAGGAGCTTTGAATCTCCGGAAGCCAATTTTTCAGCACCTATATTTCTGCCATCAGTAGGACAGCCATAGACTACCTTTCTTCTCAAAATAAAGCATCCACTGAAAAGTGAAATACAGCATGCAGCCCAGATTGTTTTTTTCATAGATGCGATTTTTGTAAAAAATTAGCTACCCTCCTCTTTAAACCAGCTGCTGTACATCAAGTAATTATTTGCTATTCTGTTAATTTCGCCACCGATTAATTCCTGGCTAATATCTTTAATTTTTTTTGCCGGAATGCCGCCGTAGATACTTCCTGCTTGTATCACTGTATTTTCAAGCACTACTGCTCCTGCGGCAATGATGCAATTCGAACCAATTTGTACATTATCCATCACGATGGCACCCATTCCCACTAATACATTGTCTGCTATAACACATCCATGTACAATTGCATTATGACCGATGCTAACATTGTTTCCGATGATTGCCTGAGTTTTTTGATAGGTACAATGAATCACAGCACCATCCTGCACGTTCACTTTGTTACCCATTCGAATACTATTTACATCGCCTCGAATCACGGCATTAAACCACACACTACAGTCATCTCCCATTATTACATCTCCTACAATGGTAGCATTGGGGGCTATAAAACAATTGGCACCCATTTCGGGGAATATCCCTTTTACAGGAAGAATGAAAGGCATGATTGAATAGATTTATAATTGAATGACGCTAAATTAAATGAATATTCAAAAACACCTCACTATTTATTATTATTTCTTTGCGACCTTTGTAAGATATGAATAAGGGTGAACCTTTTATTACGCCTTCGGGGAATCAGCGGCCGACCGCTATCACTAACCGCCAGTTATTTCTTTCGCATGTTGGTCAAACATCCGAAGCGCCATTGGCATTGGAGATAGTGAAGGCTAGGGGCTGTACGCTGTGGGATGTGGATGGTAAAGCTTATATTGATCTTATTGCAGGCATCAGTGTTTGTAATATCGGTCACTGTCATCCAAAAGTGGTGGAGGCTATTAAAAAGCAAGTGGATGATTATATGCATATTATGGTGCTCGGCGAGCTAGTCGAAAGTCCCCAGGTAGCCTATGCAAAAAAATTAACGGATCATTTACCTTCCTCACTCAATGCAGTGTTTTATACTGCCAGCGGAAGCGAAGCTACTGAAGGAGCGATGAAGCTAGCCAAAAGAGTTACTGGCCGCACCCAGATCATTTCTTTTAAAAACAGCTATCATGGTAGTACCCAGGGAGCTTTGAGTATTATGGGAGATGAATATTGGCGAAATGCATTCAGGCCGCTATTGCCGGATGTAATGCAACTAGACTATAATTCATTTGATTCGTTGCAACATATCACCGAACGCACAGCTTGTGTGGTTGCTGAAACGGTGCAAGCCGAAGCGGGCGTATTGGTACCACAAAATGGTTGGCTTTCGGCATTGCGTAAACGCTGTACCCAAACGGGCACCTTACTCGTATTGGATGAAATACAATGCGGTTTTGGGAGAAATGGTACCCTGTGGGCATTCGAGCAGTTTGATGCGGTGCCGGATATTTTGTTATTGGGCAAGGCTCTTGGCGGTGGAATGCCGCTTGGTGCATTTGTTGCAGATAAACAGCTGATGGATTCCTTTACCCATCATCCTGTTTTGGGGCATATCAATACTTTTGGGGGCCATCCGGTTAGTTGTGCTGCCGGCCTTGCTGCTTTTAATGTATTGTTGGATGAAAAAATAATTGCCGGAGTAAAGCAAAAAGAAGCCCTTTTTCTTTCACTATTGGTTCACCCTTCCATACAATCGGTGCATAGTTGCGGCTTGATGATAGCGGTGGACTTTGGAAGTTTTGAAGTAAATAAGAAAATTATCGACGCATTGATTCTACGAGGTGTTTTTACAGACTGGTTTTTATTTGCTGCAGGTTCTTTGAGAATTGCTCCCCCGCTGGTAATAAGTGATACTGAAATCAGGGTTGCCTGTAATCATATCATCGAAGGATTGAATGGCAACTAATTTATATTACAGTAATTCAAGCGTATAGTATTTATGAAATGGATAAAACCTTTTGGCTATGCCTGGCATGGCATTCGATATTGTTTTAGAACACAACGAAATTTCAGGATTCATTTACTGGCATTATTGGTTGTTATAATTCTTGGGAGTATTGTGAAACTCAGTGCTATTGAATGGCTTTTCATCATTGGTTGTTCTGTATTGGTGCTCACGCTAGAGTTGGTTAATACGGCTATTGAATACCTTTGCGATACGATCACAAGAGATAACCATCCAGTAATTAAAATCGTCAAGGATATTTCTGCAGCAGCAGTTTTAATCGCTGTTGCAGGAAGTGTTTTGTCTGGCAGTATAATCTTTTTCCCAAAAATTTTGAACTTGTTGCGATGAATGCAATGAAATTAAAAGGGGGAACCCCTCATTTACTGATTAGCTTCGACAAACTATTTTTTAAACCAATAATATTTACCAAATTTGTACGGTATTACAATTGACATTTCACAGCCTTTATTCAACCATGAGGGGTAAAACCAATTAGTAACGTGACGGGAGTATTTAAATCTAACAATCCATACAATACATTTTTGTTGCTGGTATATGGTCTGCTGCTTAAACTAATTATGTTTTTTCATCCCCAGATTCCATTGCCTCAGCAAACGGATGGCTTTCTTTTTAAATTACTATTGTTGCAACTTTCGGGGTTGGGAAAAAATCTACCATTTATTTATCCGCTAATAGCTTTTTTTTTATTGTTCACCCAGGCCATTACCTTAAACGCATTGGTAAATCAGCACCGGTTGATGCAAAAGCCAAATCACCTCACTGGGATGGCATATTTATTAATCACTTCATTGTTCTCCGAGTGGAATATCCTGTCTGCACCATTGATAATAAATACTTTGCTGATATGGGTTTGGTCAAGGATGAGCAGATTATACAATGAACCCAATCCTAAGACTTCCCTTTTTAATATTGGTATGGCAATTGGGTTTTGTTCTTTTTTTTATTTCCCAGTAATTGCATTTGCAGCTCTGGTGGTGGTTGGTTTATTGATTACCAGAGCATTTAAATTAGCAGAGTGGATTGTTGCCCTCTTTGGAGTAGCTACCCCGTTCTATTTTATTTTCACTTATGTTTTTATAGCGGATAAGTGGCAAGGGTATCATTTTCCGGGGGTAGCGGTTACTTTCCCACATTTTATTGAATCAAGGTGGGCCTTGGCAGCCATCCTAATCGTATTATTTACCAGTGTAACGGGCTTCATTTATGTTCAAAAAAACTTTCGCCGCCAATTGGTGCAGGCCCGAAAAAGCTGGAATCTTATTTTTTTATACCTATTAATTGCCCTTTTTATACCATTTATTAATGCCAGCCATTCCTTTGTTTATTGGATTCTTAGTGCTGTTCCCATTGCAGTAATCGCCGCCGCCGGCTTTTTATATCCCCAAAAAAAGGCATTTCCCCTCATTTTGCACTGGTTGATGGTCGCTTTTGTAATTGCATTCAGCTACTTCGTTCAATAATTAAAATGGTATTTGTACTTTTGCGTTACCAATTAACCAGTAATCACAAATCAGTAATATGAAATTTGGCGTAGTAGTTTTTCCAGGAAGCAATTGTGATAGGGACGTAATAGAATCCCTTAGAACCGATTTAAAGCAAGAAGTAATAGAGCTTTGGCATAAAGACAAGGATCTGAGTATGTTTTCAACCGATGATTGCATAGTATTACCAGGGGGCTTTAGTTATGGTGATTACTTGCGTTGTGGGGCCATTGCAAAATTTAGCCCAATGATGCAAAGTGTAATTGAGTTTGCCAACAAGGGTGGCAAAGTATTGGGTATTTGTAATGGATTTCAAATTTTATGCGAAAGCGGATTACTCCCTGGCGTATTGTTACGCAACAGTCACCAGC
>CANIMM010000051.1 GCA_947468255.1 Chitinophagaceae bacterium
CCGTCAGGGTTTTCAACCGCTGACGGGGTGGGTGGGGGATGGGTAAAATCCTTGCCGGCTAAATTTTTATCTTTTTGTATCTTGCGCCCCTGTTATCAATTAAAATCTAAATAGACAATCACTATGCAATTACAGGAATTAATACAAGCGGCCTGGGGCGACCGGGAATTATTGAAAGACATGAAGTATGCGGACGCTGTAAGGGCGGTCATTGAAGAGGTAGACAAGGGTCGACTTCGCACGGCCTCGCCTGTAGGCATTGCTGCAGATGGAAGCATTGACTGGCAAGTAAATGAATGGGTTAAACAAGGCATATTGATGTATTTTGCTATCCAGCAAATGGAAACAATGGTATTGCCCCCATTTGAGTTTTACGACAAGATGAAATTAAAAAGCGGCTATGCGGCACTGGGAGTAAGGGCAGTGCCCCATGCGGTGGCTAGGTATGGTGCTTATCTTGCTAAGAATGTGGTATTGATGCCTTCTTATGTAAATATTGGTGCCTATGTGGATGAGGGTACCATGGTGGATACTTGGGCCACAGTAGGAAGTTGCGCCCAGATTGGCAAGGGGGTTCATCTGAGTGGCGGAGTGGGTATTGGCGGTGTGTTGGAACCCCTGCAGGCAAGTCCGGTAATCATAGAGGACGGATGTTTTATTGGCAGCCGTTGTATCGTGGTAGAAGGTGTGCGGGTAGAAAAAGAAGCGGTGTTGGGTGCCAATGTGGTGTTGACACAATCTACTAAGATCATTGATGTAAGTGGTGCCGAGCCGATTGAAATGAAGGGAAGGGTGCCAGCGAGAAGTGTGGTGATTCCAGGTTCTTATACCAAGAAATTCCCTGCCGGCGATTTTGGAGTGGGTTGTGCATTGATCATTGGTCAGCGCAAACCATCTACCGATCTTAAAACAAGTTTGAATGATGCATTGAGGGATTTTAATGTATCGGTGTAATAATTAATTGATAGTTGGAAGCCTCCTTTAAAAAAAAAGGGGGCTTCTTTAATTTACAGAAAAATGGCGATAGTAAATCAAGGGTAATACAACGATGCAATTTAAAAATAGTAAAACGGCAGTACCGTTAGCCGGATTTGTCATTGCTTTTGCAGGGTCCATCTTGTTTTCTACCAAGGCGGTTATTGTGAAAATGGCATTTGAACAAACGCATACCGATGCATTGACGCTGCTTACGCTTCGGATGGTTTTTTCGCTTCCTTTTTTTATTGGTGCAGCAATATGGGTGGCTAATAAAAAGGGTAATCCATCACTTTCCACTCGTCATTGGCTGAGTATTATTGCGCTGGGCTTATTTGGATATTATATTAGCAGCCTCTTTGATTTTATTGGATTACAGTATGTGAGTGCAGGTTTTGAGCGGCTGATACTTTTTATATATCCTAGTTTGGTGGTGTTGATTAACGCGGCGATTTTTAGGCAAAAAATTACTAGGGTCCAAAAAATGGCGTTGGCGCTAACCTACCTTGGAATAGGCATCGCTTATTGGGGGGAGCTTACTATTGACAACAGTCATCCTCATTTTTTATTAGGCTGTATCCTGATATTTATCTGTGCCTTTACTTATTCTATTTATCTAGTAGGTAGTGGTAAACTGATACCGTTGTTAGGGGCCACCAAGTTTACAACCTATGCGATGCTAGCGGCTACCGCAGGGATAGTTGTTCATTTTTTAATTGCCAATAATTACAATAATATTCCTGCAGGCGATTCGTTTTGGCAGTATGGATTTTTATTGGCCATTGTAGCCACTGTTATTCCGGTGTTTTTGATTGCCCATTCGATGAAGCGGATCGGCTCTAATAATGTGGCGATTGTATCAAGCATTGGTCCGGTGAGTACGATTTTGCAGGCACATTTTTTGTTGGGAGAGCGTATTATTACGGAGCAGGTGATTGGCACTGCGATGGTGATTGCAGGTGTTTTGTTGACTGGATGGAAGGGGAGGTCACTAGAAATATAGTTGGCAACCGGTTTTGGGCGAATCGATTTTAGTTATTTATATTTGCAGCCCTTGTTGCAATTGCCCAGGTGGCGAAATTGGTAGACGCACTGCCTTCAGGTGGCAGCGTTCGCAAGGATGTGCTGGTTCGAATCCAGTCCTGGGCACCCATATTGTTTTATAGAAACAACAAAAAAAATGCCTCCAAGCTTGGAGGCATTTTTTTTTCCGAGATGACATCTCCCCAAAAAAGATGTCATCTCGGAAAAGAATTGGTTACCGAGTAGCGGCGTGATCATTTCTATAATGTTCCAATAATTCATCGCCACCAAAATCATGTTTTAAATCACGAAGTACAGAGTGGATATGATTGGAATTGTTTTGTGTATTGTCGTATTCAATTAAAATGGTTGGTCCCTGAATTCGGTAATAGGCACCATTGCCATTTCCCATTTCAGGTGTTGTTTTTCCAGCCCATGCAAACCAAAGCTTGTCAAGACCGGCCTGTTGAATTTCTTTCAACATCTTTTCTGCAAATAAGGTAGTAAAGCGATGAACGTATGCACTAACTAATTGTAAAAAGAGTGCTTGTTGACTCTTATTTAATTCGCTGTATTTTATACCTGCTGGATCTCCCAACATCGCATTCCTTTTATCAAAACTAAGGATGTCTTTGTATGCCACGGTATCAATGATTGTTTTTTGTACTTGTGCTTTGGAGAGTGCATTCAATAAAGCAAAGCCCCTATCTGTTTCATCTTTCAAAACCTGGGTGCCTGTTTTGGAGCCACTGAGTACAATGGCTGGATTGGTACCCAAAAAGGCAGGCGTTCCGGAGCTAAGCTTTTTTTTGTCAACAGAAAAATTAAAGGAAATATGATGTCCTTCAAAACGCCATCCCCAAATGGTTTTGGCAGAAGGGATACCAAAAATAGAAATATGGTAATTGCCTGGAACACGGAAATGATCATCTGGCTTTCTTTTTTCCAATTCAATCAAAACATTTTCCAGTTGCATGATTTCCTTGGTTTTGTTATAAGCAGCATCACTCAAACAGGTTTTTAATAAATCAAAGGCGGCTGCTTTTTGTTCGGCATTCATTTCATTAAATGTAATCCCCTTTCTTTCAAATGGTACAAAATGATAGTTGTACCGCTCCTCCCCATCAAAAGGAAAAAGCGTGTTTAATTTTTGTGAATCATTGAGCATGCCAATAAAAAGATTGGCCTTTTCTACTGTGCCCTGACTTTTAATATTTCCGGTAAAGAAAAAAAGAAGGGTGGCTAAAAAAATAATAGGTCGCATAATTAATATTCAGTTTAAATTGAAATATGAATGTAGACAATAATTATAAACAATTGGGTTAAATGAAGAAATAGCATAAAAATTAGGCGGGTGTAAGTAAATGGAAAACATAGTTTTAAAAACTGGTTTTTAAAAGACAGCAAAATAAAAACTGCTGCTAATTTTTTTATTTGAATGTTAAAGCTTATTTTTCGACATTAAAGGTTATCACAGCTTGAAAAGCAATTAATCATTTCTGGAACTGCGAAAGGGGTTATCCCTTAACGTTCTAGCCATAAAAAGGTAGTAATTAATTATGCTCAATCTAATAAGAAGAAGCTGTTCAATCGTTTTTTTAATAAAATATACTAAGCTATCATGAAGAAAAAAAATCACTCCACTAGGTTATTGTTTTCACTTTTATTGTTGCTGTCAGTGGGCATTTCCTGTTCAAGCAAGAAGGAATCAGCATCAACCGATTCGAAGGATCCCAAAATTACCAATCTTAAATTACCCGAAGGTTTTCATGCAGACCATCTTTATGGACCTTCTGAAAGCGGTGATGGATCTTGGGTGTCCATGACCTTTGATGGCAAGGGGCGTATTATTGCCTCTGATCAATATGGAACGCTTTACAGATTAAAGGTTCCAGCCATTGGAGATACTAGCAAAACCACCATTGAAAAAATTAATATTTATGATAATCCAGCAGCGGCGGATACAGCCAATCACAGGGTAAGTATCGGCTATGCGCATGGTTTATTATGGGCTTTCAATAGTCTTTATGTGATGATTAATAATGAGGGTGACACTTCTTTCAAAAAAGAAAGTGGTTTATATAGGTTGCAAGATACCAATGGAGACGACCAGTTTGATAAAGTAACCCTGCTCAAGGCCCTTGAGGGAGGAGGAGAGCATGGACCGCATAGCGTGGTATTATCGCCCGACAAACAATCGATGTATGTTATTGCAGGCAATTTTACCAAAATACCCAAAATGAATGCTTACCGCAATATTCCAGATGGCAAAATGGACAATCTTTTTCCATTGATTAAGGATCCTAACGGTCACGATAACACGGTCAATTGGCAGGGTGGCTGGATAGCGCATGTAGATTCTACCGGCACCAATTGGGAATTGATTGCTTCGGGATTCCGCAACCCTTTCGATATGGCATTCAATGATCAGGGCGACCTATTTACTTACGACTCTGATATGGAGTGGGATTTTGGAACCCCTTGGTACCGTCCTACTAGAATATGCCATGTAACCAGTGGTGGTGAATTTGGCTGGCGCCCAGGTACCGATAAATGGTCACCCGCTTATCCAGATAATTTACCTCCGGTGATCAATGTTGGACAGGGCTCACCTACCAATATGTTTAGCGGTATCAATGCACGTTTTCCAGAAAAATACCGTCGTTCTTTATTTGCTTTTGATTGGAGCTTCGGAATCATTTATGCCATACATAACGAAGTGGATGGAGCTTCCTATAAAACTACCGGCGAAGAATTTATTTCAGGTTCTCCATTACCGTTAACCGATGGTTTGATAGGACCTGATGGCGCTTTGTATTTTTTAACAGGCGGCCGTAGGTTGGAGTCTGATCTTTATAGAGTGTATTATGGCGACAATACCGGCAACAATGAAAAATTGGCGGTAGCAGCATTAACCGATGCACAAAAAACTAGACGCAAATTAGAAACCTTTCACGGCGCAGCTATAGCTGGTGCAGTTGATTTTGCTTGGCCTTATTTAAAAGACAGTGATCGTTTTATTAGATATGCTGCAAGAATTGCCATCGAGGCGCAGCCGCTCAATCAATGGCAGGATAAAACAATCAATGAAAAGGATCCCGTTATCCTTACACAAGCCGCTATAGCAATGGCGCGCAGAGGAAATCCGGCTTCCAAAAGCCAGTTGTTGAAATCTTTGACTGGAGTAGATTTTGTGAAACTTGCTGAATCGCAACAATTAGATCTGCTTCGCGCTTTTGAATTGGTTTTTGCTAGAATGGGAAAGCCTGACGCTGCTCAAAAAATAGCTGTTGCTACCTATTTAGGACCGCAATTTCCGGCTAAATCAAATAGCTTGAATCGTGAGCTGAGTAAACTATTGGTTTACATAGATGCACCTCAGGCAGTAGAAAAAACAATGGCTTTATTGGCAACCGCCAAAGATGAACCCGCTGCACAAAAATCTATTTCTGAATCTGCCGACCTGATTATGCGTAATCCCCAATACGGAATGGATATTGCTGGGATGCTGGCAAAAATTCCTCCGTTTCAGCAAACCTGGTATGCCAATGTATTGAGCCAGGCAAAAAATGGTTGGACGCCTGAATTGCAAGAAAAATATTTCCAGTGGTTTTATAAGGCCTTCAGTTATAAAGGTGGGTATAGTTTTGTTGGCTTCATCAATACTGCCCGTAAAAATGCTTTGGCAAATGTTCCCAAAGAAAAATTTGCTTATTTTAATACAATCTCAGGCGATTCCATTGTCAACTTTTCTAGATCAGGTTTGGATATAGGTGCGGCAAGGCCAAAGGGGCCTGGAAGAGATTGGGAGTTGAAAGATGCGCTGGCAGTAGTGGATAGTGGATCGGGTACGCGCAACTTTGAACAAGGTAAAGCCATGTTTGCAGCTTCCTTATGTTTGACTTGTCACCAAATAAAAGGAGAAGGTGGAGTAGCCGGCCCCGACCTAAGTCAATTGGGCACCCGCTTTTCGACCAAGGATATGCTGGAGTCAATAATTGAACCTAGCAAAACCATTTCCGATCAGTTTGGAGCTACTGTGTTTTATTTGAAAGAGGGAGGTTCCGTTGTTGGTAGGTTGATTCGCCAAGATGATAATAAATATTACATTTCCCAGAATCCATTTGCTACCCAAACTATTCGGGAATTAGATAAAAAGCAGGTAACGCGGACGAGGGTTTCTGAAATTTCGCCGATGCTTGGGGGTATGATCAATAATTTGAATAGCGAAGAGCTAAAAGACTTAATCGCTTATTTAAAATCGGGCGGAAATAAAGATCATACAGTGTATACCGGAAAAAAATAAGCTGAGAAGCTAATTTTATACCAAAACTTGTTATTCCAACAGGGAGCGTGCTAGCACGCTCCCTGTTGTTTTTAGAACCGAAATCAGAAAAAGAGGATACTGACTACTTTTTGATTTAGGCGGATCAAATAATTTAATTTTGCAATATCTCCAGCAGGAACATGCTAATTAGGAGCCAACAAAATGAAAAATGGAATAAATCGGGTTCATATTTTTTTATTTGATTCATAAAGCTTAGTTTTCAATTTCTAAAATCACTTTTATAAGGATTGTGAATGACTGTTTTTCTTTTACAAGTGATGGAGAGCCGATTGTTTAAAAAATCACACTCAATTCCACCCCTTTTAATAGGGTTTTTTTTTCACTAATGAGTAGGTTTAATTGGGTAACCATTGTCTTAATCATTAAAATTTAAATTGCTATGATGAAACCAAAATCATCCTCTGTTCTGTTGTTGTTATTTACAGCTGTTTTTCTTGTTTTGTGTATTTCCTTTACTATTAATAGAGAAACTGAATCGAAGGTTTCTGGAGATCCGAAAATTGCCAATCTGAAACTGCCTGCAGGCTTTCATGCAGATCATTTATATGGTCCTTCTGAAAATGGGGAGGGGTCTTGGGTTTCTATGACTTTTGATGACAAAGGTCGAATCATCGCTTCTGACCAATATGGTGGATTGTATAGAATGAAAGTTCCTGCAATTGGAGACACGGTTACTAAAATTAAAGTAGAAGCATTGAAGATTTTTCAGGATACGGGGGTATCCATGGGGTATGCACATGGGCTACTATACGCTTTCAATAGTCTGTATGTAATGATTAATAATAACAATGGACCCAGATCTAATTTTAAAAAAGGTAGTGGCTTATATAGGATGCAGGATACCGATGGGGATGACCAATTTGATAAGGTTACTTTATTAAAGGCCCTCGAGGGTAATGGAGAACATGGTCCACATAGTGTGGTATTAGCACCTGATAAAAAATCTATTTATGTGATTGCCGGAAATTTTACTAAGGTTCCTAAAATGAATAGTTACCGCAATATTCCAGATGGATATATTGATAATCTTTTTCCACTGATTAAAGATCCCAACGGACATGATAATACAGTAACTGCTCACGGAGGCTGGTTAGCCCATGTAGATTCTACCGGATCTAATTGGGATATGATTGCATCTGGTTTTCGCAATCCTTTCGATATGGCATTTAATGACCAGGGTGATATGTTTGCCTACGATTCGGATATGGAATGGGATTTTGGTACACCTTGGTACCGTCCTACCAGAATATGTCATGTAACCAGTGGTGCAGAATTTGGCTGGAGAGTAGGTACCGATAAGTGGTCTCCTAATTATCCAGATAATTTACCTCCTGTGATTAATGTTGGCCAGGGTTCTCCTACCAATCTTGTTTCAGGAGCGAATGCACGTTTTCCAAAAAAATACCGCAAAGCTTTGTTTGCTTTTGATTGGAGTTTTGGTATTATCTATGCCATTCACAACGAGCCAGATGGAGCATCTTATAAAACCACGGGAGAGGAATTTATTTCTGGCTCACCCTTGCCATTAACCGACGGTGTAGTAGGTCCTGATGGAGCGCTTTATTTTTTAACTGGAGGTCGTAGGTTGGAATCAGATTTATATAGGGTTTATTATGGCGACAATACCGGTAACAATGAAAAGTTGCCAGTAGCAGAATTAAATGATGCTCAAAAAGCAAGACGTAAACTTGAAGAATTTCATGGTACACCTAAAGCGGGTGCTGTAGATTTTGCATGGCCCTATTTGAAGGATAAAGATCGTTTTGTAAGATATGCTGCAAGAATAGCAATTGAAACTCAGCCCTTGGCTCAGTGGCAGAATAAAGTGCTTGCTGAAAAAGATCCAATTACCCTTATTCAGTCTACTATTGCAATTGCTCGAAGAGGGAATGCATCGGTTAAAAATCAATTATTAAAATCGCTCACTGGAGTAGCCTATACCCAACTTACCGAATCACAGCAGTTGGATCTATTGCGTGCCTTTGAATTAATTTTCACCCGGATGGGAGAGCCCGATGCGGCCGCTAAAAAAATGGTAGCTACTTATTTAAATCCTCAATATCCTGCAAAATCAAATTTCCTTAACAGGGAGTTGAGTAAGTTGTTGGTTTATGTTGACGCACCGAATGTAGTAGAAAAAACGATGGCATTATTAGCAATCGCTAAAGACAATTCTGCTGTACAAAAATCAATCTCTGAATCAGCTGATTTGATTCTTAGAAATCCGCAATATGGTATGGATATAGCAGCCATGCTTGCAAGGATTCCTCCTATGCAACAAACTTGGTACGCCAATGTATTGACACAGGCAAAAAATGGCTGGTCACCGGAATTGCAAGAAAAATATTTCCAGTGGTTTTACAAAGCATTTAGTTATAAGGGTGGAGTTAGCTTTGTAGGCTTCATTAATACTGCCCGAAAAAATGCCTTGGCCAATGTTGCCAAAGATCGCTTTGACTATTTTAATAAAATTTCAGGTGACTCTATTGTTATCAATTCAAAAGCAGGATTGAAAATAGGGGCTGCAATGCCTGTAGGACCTGGCAGAGATTGGAAATTAAAAAATGCTACCGATGTAGTGGATAGTGCAACTGGCACTCGTAATTTTGAAAACGGCAAGGCAATGTTTGCAGCTTCTATGTGCATATCTTGTCACCAGATAAAAGGAGAGGGAGGCATAGCCGGTCCAGATCTTACCCAACTCGGATCAAGGTTTACTACCAAGGATATGCTGGAAGCAATTATTGATCCAAGTAAAACCATTTCGGATCAGTTTGGCTCTACCGTATTTTATCTCAAACAAGGAGGTTCAGTATTGGGTAAGCTTATTAGACAGGACGATAAAAAATATTATATTTCTCAGAATCCTTTTGCTGCCGACTTCATTAGAGAGTTGAATAAAAAAGATGTGCTAAGAACTAGGGTATCCGAAATTTCTCCAATGCTTCCTGGTATGATCAATCGGTTAAATAGCGAAGAGTTAAAAGACCTGATCGCTTACCTTAAAGCGGGTGGTAATAAGGATAACCCGGTGTACACTGGAAAAAAATAGTGGCTTACTGAATTTATTAAATTAGACGAAAGGCAATTTGCTTTTCGTCTAATTTAATAATAATATAGATTCGTTTTTTAAGAATAAATGTAATGGAATCACAAGTAGCAATTTGGAGTGATAAACTTTCCAATGTATCACAGGTGGGGGGGATTGAGACAGCTGTACTCGATAATGGATTAGGAAGGGGCGTCCGCATTGCCTGGATCAATACCGGTTCGGGGCTTAGATTTAAAGTGGTAATTGATCGTGCAATGGATATTGCCGATGCATTTTATAATCAACACAGTCTTGCCTGGCTCAATCATTCAGGCATTAGCGCTCCACAACCTTTTTCTCATAGGGGATTAGACTGGTTGCGAACATTTGGCGGTGGACTGGTTACTACCTGCGGTCTTTCGCATGTTGGCGGGCCTGATACAGATGAAACAGGTGAACGGGGCTTACATGGAATGATCAGTAATATTCCTGCCGAAATTGAATCGATTATCCAACCCGATCCTGCTAGGGGAATTTTTACCATGAGCATTACGGGTGTTATAAAGCAAACACAAATTTTTGGACCAAGTCTTGAATTAAGAAGAACCATTTCGGCAACCCTAGGTAAACCATCCATTCAAATCCATGATGAGGTCATCAACCGTGGTAATATAGTGGCTCCACATATGTTGATTTACCATTGTAATTTTGGTTGGCCATTGGCAGACGAAGGTGCGCTGCTACTTTATAGGGACCAAAAACAGGTACGGGAAAATAATGAAAATAAAAGCGAGGCGGTTTTAGATGATCGTTTTATAAAATGCCCCGCTACGCTGGAAGCGCACAATGGCAATGGAGAAGCCGTAGATTTTATTGATATAGCCGCAAACCAAGAAGGCAATTGTTTTTGCGGAATTGAAAATAAAAAACTTGGCCTTGCGGTAACATTGCAATTCCCAAAAAAGCAATTACCCTGGTTAACTAGCTGGCAACATTTTGCCAAAGGTGAGTATGTTACAGGGATTGAACCTGGCACCCATCCTCCCATTGGACAAGCAAGGGCTAGAAAAGAAGGTTCCCTAATCTTGTTGGAACCTGGAGAAAGCAGGCGGTACGATTTAGAAATCAATGTTCTAACCGATGAAAATAGCATTCAATCTTTTAAAAATAATTTATAATATTTTCTGATTTAACAACCCCAATTAATTTTTTATGGATACAAAAAGTATAGCACAAAAAGCGCTCGATCAAGGAAAAGGTATATTACGGCTCGCACCTACATGGGTACCCAGGTCTTTCTGTGTACCTGGTCGCAGAATTAAATTGCATCCCGATGATTATTATGTACTAGGTGGCGAACGTGGAGGCATAGACGAACGCTGGCTATCATCCACCACTCCTGCTAAGAACGGGCCATTAACGGGTGAAAATGAAGGACTCAGTGCGGTGGTATTTACTGATGGTGGCAAAGAGCAACAGTTTTTATTGAAGGACGCCATTGATGAGCTGAAAGGGGCATTGATAGGGGATCGTCTTTGGAATCAATACGGAAGCTGGCCGATGTACTCCAAATTTTTTGACAACATGGGACCACTCCCGCATCACGTTCATCACAATGATGAAAAAGCTGCATTGATTGGTCAGCAAGGAAAACCAGAAGCCTATTATTTTCCACCACAACTCAATAACCATGGAGGCGATTTTCCTTATACTTTTATTGGAATTGCACCTGGTACAACCAAAGAACAAATTAAGGAATGCCTAGTTAATTTTTCAAAAGGAGACAATAAAATAACCAACTATTCACAGGCGTATCGCCTTGAGCCAGGAACTGGTTGGGATGTACCGCCAGGATTACTTCATGCACCAGGTAGTTTGTGTACCTACGAGCCTCAAAAGGCATCGGATGTATTTGCTATGTATCAGTCGCTGGTGAATGAAGCTATCATTCCCGACGAATTGTTGTGGAATGGAACACCTGCAGAAAGCAAGGGTGACTATGATGCTTTGATAGATGTATTGGATTGGGACTTGAATGTAGATCCTAATACTATGGCCAACCGATTCATGGCACCTAAGCCGGTAAAAGCAATCGCTGAAATGAAAGCGCAGGGATATGTAGAAAACTGGATCTGTTATAAATCAGAGGCCTTCGGCGCCAAAGAACTGACAGTTCTTCCGGGCCAGACGGTTACCATTACCGATAGCGCAGCCTATGGTATCATTGTGATGCAAGGACATGGAAAAATGGGCGTATGGGATATTGAAACTCCTGCGCTTATTCGTTACGGTCAGTTAACCAATGACGAATTTTTCATAAGCGAAAAAGCAGCAAAGGAAGGGGTAACCATTTCCAATGCGTCCGCTACCGATCCAATTGTTATGCTTAAGCATTTTGGCCCTGGTAATCCGGATATGATAGTATAAAAGGATATCGATCAAGCTCCCTAAAATTCAACTAAAAACGGAATTTTAGTATTACCTTACTCTGATAATTCATTTAAAAAATAAACCAAATGCACCTCTATTCCAAGAAAATAAAATACCTGAAAATTTCTTTTTTTGCGATTGCATTAGCAGTATTGTCTGCTTTTATGATGCAAAATTCCGCGCCTACTGGTCTTACCATAACCAAAGGAGCGCATATTATTTTAGTGGGTAACAACCTCGGATCTAGGATGATGAATTTTGGTTATTTTGAGACTGAGTTACAGCTTCGTTATCCCGACAGTTTATTGTACATCCGCAATATGTGTGACGGTGGTAATACGCCGGGCTTTAGGCCCCATTCTGGCAGACCTACTCCATGGGCATTTCCAGGAGCTGAAAAATTTCAGACAGAATTGGCTAGAAGTCCAGGCACGGAAGGGTTCTTGGAATATCCGGACGAGTGGATCACCAAACACAAAGCGGATATCATTATTGCTTTCTTTGGATTTGATGAATCTTTTCAGGGACCGGCCGGCCTAGAAAACTACAAAGCAGAGTTGGATGCTTTTATCAAACATACGCTCAAGCAAAAGTATAATGGGGTTTCAGTTCCCCAGCTGGCAATTGTTTCACCGATTGCATTCGAAGATCTTTCAAGCAAATTTGATCTACCCAATGGTAAAGTGGAAAATAAGAACCTAGCACTTTACACTGCTGCAATGAGAGCAATTGCAGCCAAAAATAAAGTTCATTTTATTGATGCGTATACACCTACCAGTGGGTGGTTTAAAAATGCTTCTCCCTCATTAACGATTGATGGATCTCAGTTGACCGAAGCAGGCTATGCTAAGTTTGCTCCCATGCTGGTCGATGCAATTTTTGGAAAGCGGGTAGCTAAGGCGGAAGCCAATCGTGAATTGGTTCTTGCCGCTGTATTGGAAAAGAATTGGATGTGGCACAATGATTTTAAAATCCCTAATGGAGTGCATGTTTTTGGTCGCCGATACGATCCTTTCGGGCCGGATAATTATCCTGCCGAACTGGTTAAAATTCGTGAAATGACCTTGATAAGGGACGAAGCAATCTGGAAAGCAGTGAAAGGAGAAAAAATGGATCTGGATGCGGCAGATAAAAAAACTTCCCCATTGCCAGCCGTAAAAACAAATTACGAAACCAGTACTGGTAACGGAACACTCAGATACCTTTACGGCCAGGAGGCATTGGATAAATTTACCCTGCCCCCAGGCTATAAAATTGATCTGTTCGCTTCTGAATCGGAGTTTACTGACCTGGCCAATCCGGTGCAGGTTTCCTTTGATAATAAAGGACGTCTATGGGTAGCCGTTATGCCAACCTATCCTCATTGGAAACCAGGTGATCCAAAGCCCAACGATAAATTAATTATTTTGGAAGATACGGACCATGATGGCAAGGCCGACAAGCAAACTACTTTTGCAGATGGATTGCAACTTCCACTTGGATTTGAATTTGCTCCCGAAGGTGTTTATCTTTCTCAGGGTACCAACTTTGTTCTTTTAAAAGACACCAATGGAGATGACAAGGCAGATACCAAAGAAATTCTTTTAAGTGGTTTCGATGATCACGATACGCACCATGCACACCATGCCTATACCACCGATCCATCAGGTGCCATTTATATGGGCCAGGGTGTGTTTCTTGTAAATGATATTGAAACATCCTACGGACCAGTTCGAGGAACCAATGGCGGATTTTTTAGGTATGATGTCAATCGTCGTAAGTTAGATCGTATTGCACAGCTCTCTATTCCCAATCCATGGGGTATTGCCTTTGATAAGTGGGGACAGGTTTTTTATGAAGAAACTTCTGGACCAGATGTAACCTGGATGATTCCTGGAACTGTTAA